>CAILTC010000315.1 GCA_903837025.1 uncultured Bacteroidota bacterium
AGTCAGCATATTCAATGCCGTAAAACTGTGAAAGCCTAATCCCAGTCATTTGAAGGGTTGACTGCTTAGCAAGAAATTTGAGTTGCTCAAAAATTCTTGTCTCCAACTTTCGCAGCTCTTTATAAGCAATAATTAAAAAATTGCCACTACCGCAGGCAGGATCGAATATTCTAATGTTAGCAATTCGATTTAATAATTTGTTTAAGCCATTTGCATTAAACTTTACTGATTCAAATTCTTCGTACAATTCATCTAAAAAAAGTGGACGAATCACTTTCATGATATTAGGTACACTTGTATAATGCATACCTAAATTACCACGCTGACTGGGTGTGACTACAGCTTGGATCATGCTGCCAAAAATATCAGGGTTGATAGCAGCCCAATTTTCGCCCCCACTTTCTATAATTGCTTTACGACTTTTAAAAGTAAAATTTGGCAAAGGTATTTCTGCTCTAAATAAACCACCATTTACATAAGGAAAGGCTTTTAAATAAGTTGGTGTTGATGCTGGTCTAACTTCGGTATTTAAAACAGCAAATAGTTTTTCGAGGTATGAATGTAAATCGCTGCCATCAGTTTGTGTATGGTTATTGATTGAACTTGTAAATAAATTCGTTTCAAATATTTGTGTGTCTTCAGCAAAAAAACAAAATAATAAACGTGATAAAAAAACATTTAGATAATGAACTTGTTCCTGTGTATCTGTTGGATTTGTTTTCTTTATTTCATCAAATAACTTTGCCATTTGCACCGCCGCTTTTACATCAGCATCGTTTTCTGTATGGCTTTCATATTTTTCCATGCCAGCAAGTGGTAAAAAAAAAGCAACGTGTTCTATGAGTTTTTCAATTGTAGTTTCAATTTGTTCAAAATTTTTAATATCAACTGCTACAATATTTTTGTGATCTGTTGCAATTATAAAACGTACTTTATTTTTCTTTAGCCTTTCATCTTTTAAAATAACTGGTATAATTGAATTTAATTTTTCTGTGGATACTTCTTTGTAAAATAGTTTCTTTTTCCAAATTAATTCACCAACATTTTTCGAACCATTTAAGCTGCCATTTTTTAAACGTGATACGGCAGATTTAGGTGCGTCATATGCAGTGAGAAAATCGAAAATGAAATTAGAAGGAATAAATCCATTGATAACATTTTTTAAATTGTCCTCAATTTGCGGCAGGGTCATCATTTAAAGTAATATATTTTTGAACTGTTCATTTAATTTTACCCAATCTACATTATCCAAAAGTTGTTTATCTATATCAAATTCCTCCGGTGATTTAGCAGTATGTAGCAATTTTCATTTACCAGCCACACGCAAACTAATATTACCCCCACCATCAGCACTATATTGTACTAAACTACCAACAAATTTGCTATCCTCTTTAATATCTAAATAACTTTCTTCTTCGGCATTTAATTCAACCTTTGTACAAGTGGCAATGATGCTATGTACTTGTTGTATGAATCCCTTTTTTAACTGCATGGCTTTAATCTTTTTGTTTTAGATTTCTACTGCATAATTAAATTACTTATTCAAATTAAATTTCATAAAATCTCTTTGCATTAATTGAAACATTGTACATGAGACTCATATATTATTTCTTTTTTGTCTTAAACTTTTTATACTTAATTTTTTCTTCAGCAACCTGCATAACCTTTAATCCAATCTCATCATTTTCTAATTCAGAGGCTACTTTATCGCTTAAATAAGCTATTAAAATTGTCTTGTTGGTATCACCATAAAATTTTGAAAACAATTTTATTTGGTCTTGGGTAGGCAAGCGTGCATCTGTTTCAA
>CAILTC010000316.1 GCA_903837025.1 uncultured Bacteroidota bacterium
AGAAAATGAATTAAATGTTATTATTAAGTCTTTGTCAAAAAGTGCAAATAGAAAGCTTAAAAACATTGAAAGGTGGAAGAATAAGAAAGAAAAAGGATTAGTAATTCCTACTGAAGTAGTCGATAGTTTTATAACAATCGATAATAATATGGTAAACTGTACTATTCGCCCCTTAATTGAGCGTCTTGAATGCACAAAGGCCTCTTTCTCCTAAAACTACTGGTAACACACTTATATGCGAACTTTAAACATGCACACTTATGCAAAACGCTAATGTCACGATACTTACAGAAGAATTCATAACACAGTTCATGCATCTTCCTACTGCCGACAAGGCAAAGCTTTTGCAAGAGTGTGCAGACGAATTTATGACAATTGAAGAATATCATCAGCTAACTAAAATACCACGAAGAACTATCTATGCTAAATTTAGTATTGAAGATATCACTGGGGTTGAATTTTGCGGTCATAAATTCATTTATATGTAAAAGATCAGAGACGAAAGTAATTTCCAATGAGCTGGCACAACGTGCCGGCTCATTCTGTATGTTGACGTACAGAGGCGATGGTAATTATCTCCCAGGTATTCTTCAATTCCCCCGCACCCCCTTACTTCGTACGTAATAAAATGGACAATTGTACACACGCGAAGCCGAGCGTTCAGTCGTTCAAAAAAATTACATTCATCCCTGAAGGAAAGCGGAAAATTAGCAGCAAGGCTGCAACCACCAAAACACGCTAAAAATCAGGCACAAGACATATAATATTTTCTTTTTTATATTTTTTACTCTTTTCAAAAAATGACTATCTAAAAAAGAGAGAAAAAAAAGTACATTCGTACAAAATGTAGTTTTTGAAAAATAACACGCTAAATATAAGTTTTTTACGCTCGTACGAAATTCGTACTATTTTGCACCATTTGCACCAAACCGTACAAAATTCAATTTAGTACGCTGGAATGCAAAAAAAAACGGTTTTGTACGAAATTTAGTACGGTGTTATTAACCTGATAACTATGTATTTAAGTTTGCTTAAATACTCATTTGCACAAAAGCACAACTATATACCCCATATTTCGGCAGGGGGAGTGTGTATAAATTATTAAAAAAGTTGGCAGTATTGTTATTTTTTAGTATCTTGTATTATGCTTTAAAAATCTGATTACAAACATTTTAGTTTTCAAAAATTAATCTATATATGACATTCAGCTTAACCATACCTTGTAAACCATATGTGAAACGATTTCTAGAGTTGAATTATGGTTCTCCAGTCGATTTCACGAAGGAAAAATCCCTTTATCCGGATTTTAGAAACAAATTGAAACGCCAGGTTGGATCTACAAGGTATGATAAACGCTATGAAAAGTTAAAATTGTGCAGATATACAGAATGTGCAGAAATTAAAATCACACGCGATGACTTTTATAGGCATGGTTGGGAGATGAATCTAACCGATATTGTTGACTTTAACCGACAAATTGAAGCCAGAACCAAACTATTCATGTATGTAATCATATCTGGAAGGATGGCAATTGGAACCTCCCTAACCGACTCAATTAACTATTTTCAGACTAATTATAACTTTCCGGAAGAAGTATGGCCGAGTGAAAGTATAAACAAAGATTGTCAGAGAAATTTGAAAATATCAAAAAATGAGATTCTGAGTAATATTTCAAAACAAATAGATAAACTATCATTGGTGAAATTGTCGGGAAATGGGACAATTTCACAACAATTCAAAAAGAATTATGAAACAGCTAACATTTGACCAAAATGGTAACCTTGGCGGGTTACAATGTATGTACGCCATTCCGGTATCGAGTTTTAAACGAATTTGGCGCGATTATACCAATAACCTCAATTATTTGAGAGTGATCAACCGTGATGATATCATTGATATCTATATTACCGAAAATGACGGACAGTTCAAAGAACAGGCTGATGGTGGAGTATATAAGCCTGAGGTTTCAGGAATTGTTCCAAAATCGAACCCATTAAACCAAAAACAACTCACCAAGTTGGAAACTGAATATTGGATCGTTCTGTTTCGCGACAATAATGATTATTGGCGATTAGCCGGTAACGAAGAAAATCAATTGAAGTTTATCAGGACAGATAACAGCGGACAACTTAGTTCGCGCAACCAGTTAGAATTTACTTTCACCGGAAGCCAGCGCCGGGCATGTGAGTTTATTGAATTAGCCGAAATAGAGGATTTATAAGTATTTACGGCATTTTCAACTGAAAACAGCAGAGGGGTTTTGTCCTTTCTGCTGTTTTTTTATGCCCGTACTTTTGCTTTAAATATTAAAAAAAGCTATGGCAAAAGACAGGGTTATTGAGATTATTGGTGGTATTGGTCAATATGGATGCTCGATTGATTATGTAAAATATATGATGGATCAATTG
>CAILTC010000317.1 GCA_903837025.1 uncultured Bacteroidota bacterium
ATGTCTTCTTCGGCATCGAGAATTACTCTAAATTTATAAACCATAATGGGTATTTTTATTGAAAAGCAAAGGTAAAATTAAATTTTAGATTTTAGATTTCGGAATTGCGTTTTGTTGAAAAGATTATTTTAAGTAATTAAATCCGATTTGAAAACGGCTCGAATTCTCTTTTTTATTTTATGGTATTTTTTATGATTTGGATAGTGTCTTTTCGAGGTCATATTATTGAAAATTAAGGCCACAATAAGCAAAATAATTGCACCGCTAAAAACGGGTGAGAATACATAGCTATAACCAAGTGCCTTTATTTTATCTGAACCAATAATAGCGATAAGAGCCGTTGCTCCACCTGGCGGGTGTAAGGTTTTGGTTATTTGCATCGAAACTATAGAAAGCGAAACCGCCAATGGAGCGGCAATCCAAATAATATCAGGAACCAATTTATGAATGCTAACACCAATGAACGCGGATATTAAATGTCCGCCAACTAAGTTTCGGGGTTGCGAAAAAGGACTTTGGATAATACCATAAACTAAAACACTAGATGCTCCAAAAGAGCCAATTAAATAAACGGCATCATTACCCGAAAAATTATTGGTTTGGATATAGGCCAAAATTCCAATGGCAACAAATGAGCCTATGAATGACCATAAATGTTCTTTAAAGTCAACCAAAGTCTCTTTGTAAAGAATGTATTTCGCTTTGCGGTAACTCCGTTTTATTTTCTGAATTGCCATAAATAATTATTGGACTAATTTGGGTGAAAAGGTATAAACAGTATAAGGGAATATTGTTTTTGCAGTGTATTTAGAGATAAAACAAACTCCCAAAATGGGAATAAATAAAGTGTAATCATTCGTTAATCCGCAAACGAGAAAAATGGCTGTAAATGGAGCGTGAATACTGGCACTGAGAACCGCTGCCATGCCAATTATCATGAAATTTATTGGAATTACATCAGCATTAAAAAAAGTATTTAGAACCGTTGCTAACAATAATCCGAGAAAGGCACCTATGAACAAACTTGGGGCAAAAACTCCGCCATCACCTCCTGAGGAAAGTGTTATTGAAGTGGCTATGGGTTTTAAAAGTAGAATTCCTATGAAGGTCAAAACAATCGTATAAGTCAATTTGATAGTATTCGATTGCAAGAAAATAGCTTTTATAGAATGATAACCTTCTCCGTACAGCTGTGGAAATAAGAATAAGGAGGCACTTAAAAACAAGGATCCAATAATTATTTTGTAAAATGGTATTTCAATTTTAGAAAATTGAGACTTAAAAAACAGCACGCATTTCGTCAAATAAACAGAATTTAATCCTGCTAAAATCCCCAAAATGATGAAATAGGGAATGGCGTGCAGATGCCAAGTTGTGATTTTTAGTTGAAATAAAGGAGGCTCATTTAATAAAAATAATAATCCATACGCTACCGAAACAGCTAAGACTGTAGCAAATAAAAATGTTTTTGAAGCTTTTTTTGAAATCACTTCGTAAGCAAATAAAATTCCGGCAATTGGGCTGCTAAACAAAGCGGTAATTCCAGCAGCAATTCCAGCAGAAATTAATTCGGTTTTATATTTTCGAAATACGTTTTCTTTTTGCTGCGCTACCGATCCTATCGTGGCTGTTGCTACAACGGTAGAAACTTCTATTCCGGTTGAACCACCAAATATAACGGTTAGCAGGCCGTTAATAAAATGGGATGGAACTTTATAAAGGGGTAAGTTTTTCGATTTTGAAAGGGTACTTTCAAAGATTTCTTTGATGCCTTTATTCTCCTTTTTTTTGAATAAATATTGGCGAAGGAAAAAGATAACGGATAATCCAATAATTGGGAAAAGCAGAAAAAACAATGTGTTGTTTATGGCTTTGTCAAAAAAAATCGTTTCGTAATATTCGGTTATTTTCTTTAATAAAATGGCCAAAAATGCCGAAAGAAAACCGATTAGTAAGGAAACAATCGTTAGCTTTTTGATTTTTATTAAAGTATGATTTCTTCGAATTCTTGAAGTAGTATTCATGATAAATGAATTTGTTTTCTACAAAAATAAATTTTGAAAAAGCAAAAATTCATTTTTAAACGTTAAAACTTAAAAAAAATCGAATTCTAAGTTAGATTCAGTTATTTTTAAACTTCATAAAACTCGATAGGCAAACCGTCTGGATCAGCAATAAAAGTGAATCTTTTTCCAGTGGTGTGATCTATTCGAATGGCCTCGGAAGCTATATTTTTCGAATCCAAAAAAGAAATGGTTTGGTCTAAATCGTTGACTTCAAAAGCCAAATGACGCAATCCAGCAGCTTCAGGATTTGAAGTGCGTTGTGGTGGATTAGGAAACGAAAAAAGTTCGATTGCGAAAATTCCATTGAGTGCTAAATCCAATTTGTACGATTCTCTTTCTTCGCGATAAATTTCACGGATTATCGATAAACCTAGAATTTGGGTGTAAAAAGATTTAGATTTTGAATAATCAGAGCAAATAATGGCAACATGATGCACTTTGTTTATCGAAAGCATAATTTTATTTTTTAGTTGTTTCTTCTGGGCTTTGTGTTAAGCTTAATTTCTATTTTAAAAATAACAAAAATCTGCTTCATCAGCTTTTTGCGATAGCAATCCGTTTTATGGGCGTCCTTTTTTTACTGTTTTTTATTTAATTTTTTAATCACTTTTGCGGGATTTCCTACCGCCATAGAATTGTCAGGAATGTTTTTTGTAACTACCGAACCCGCGCCAATGACACAACCATTTCCGACGGTTACTCCGGGTAAAATTATTGCATTACCGCCAATCCAGCAATCATTACCAATGGTTATGGGTTTCGAAATCTTGTGCGTGCGACGCGTCATAGTATCAAGCGGATGTGAGGCTGTATAGAGTTGAACGCCCGGACCAATAAAGACATTTGAGCCAATGGTAACTTTATTTTCGTCTAAAACCACGCAGTTTACATTGAAAAATACGTTGTCACCACAGAAAATATTATAGCCATAATCACAAAAAAATGGAGGTTCAATGTATAAATTCGTTCCAGTGTTCGGAATTAATTCGGATATTATTAATCTCGCATTTTTGGTCACCCGAAATTCGGTTACATTCAACCGATGCAATAAATTTTTAGCTTTTCGACGGTCTTTTTTAAGGTTTTCGTCTCCTAAAAGATAGGGTTCGCCGTCAATGATTTTTTCTTTTTCGGGTTTCATAAAAAAGTACTTTTTGAGGTAAATATATATGAAAACGAACAAGAATACAACTCATCCTATGAATTCTACGATTGGGTCAATAAATATTTTAATATTTTAATTGTCGAAATATATTTGGCCTATCAAAATCAAACGAATGAAAACAATTTTAAAAATTACATTCCTCTTATTTTCAATTTCTGTGTTTTCTCAAACCACAATTTCAGGGAAAATCACCGAAGAAAATCACACTCCAATTTCTGGAGCCAATATTTATCTTGAAGGAACTTATGATGGCGCAACGTCTAATGATTTAGGCGAATTTAGTTTTGTTACAACTTCAAAAGGAGCGCAAATAGTAGTGGTTAGTTCGCTAACTTATGATGTTTTGAAAATACCTATTATAATAGAAGGATTTAAATATCAAACTTTGATTTTAAAGAAAAGTACCAATGCGCTTGACGAAGTCATTATCACCGCAGGAACGCTAGAATCAGGTGATAAATCGAGGGTTTCGGTTCTAAAACCTTTGGATATTCTAACAACTGCGGGGAATCCAGGCGATATTATTTCGGCTTTTAAAACAATGCCAGGAACTCAAATTGTTGGGGAAAGCGGAAAACTCTTTGTTCGTGGTGGCGAAGCAAGTGAAACACAAACCTTTATTGATGGCATTCGGGTACCACAGCCATATCTTCAAACGGCAAATAATGTACCTACAAGAAGTACTTTTTCGCCTTTACTTTTCAAAGGAACAACTTTTTCAACGGGTGGTTATTCTGCGGAATATGGAGAAGCACTTTCGAGTATTTTGGTAATGAATACCATTGATGAACCTGATTTTGATAAAACCGATATTGGTTTAATGAGTGTGGGATTGAGTGCTGGAACTACAAAAAAATGGAAGAAAGAGTCTTTTAGTATTAACACCAATTACATCAATTTAGAGCCTTATCAAGCCTTATTGCCCGATAATGTAAAATGGATAAAACCCTATCAATCCATTGGTGGGGAAAGCGTTTTTAGACATAATTTCGAAAGTGGTTTATTGAAAATTTACGCCTCTTTTAATGCTTCAAATTTTGATTTAGAACAAGACAATATTAATTTCCCTAATAGATTACACACTTTAAATAATACTAATACTTTTTATTCAAATTCCTCATACAAAGGTAGTTTTGGTAATAATTGGAAAGTTGTTGCAGGACTTAGTTTTGGATATAATCAAAATAAGGGAATTTATGATATCTATAATTTTGATAATGCCGAAAATGCCAGTCATTTGAAACTAAAATTGACAAAAACATTTTCAGATCGTATAAAAACAAGTTTTGGTTCGGATTATTTCTATACAAAATACAACGAAAAGACAAATGATTTAGTAAGTGGATACAATTCGAATATTGTGGCTTTATATTCGGAAACTGATGTTTTATTTTCTAAAAATCTAATTGCAAAAGCAGGTTTTAGATTATCAAGAAACTATTTGTTGAATGAAAATACGATTTCTCCAAGAATGGCATTGGCTTATAAAATCGCAAAAAACAAACAGTTTTCTTTGGCCTATGGTACTTTTGAAGAAGCTCCAAGACAAGATTATTTAAAATATTCTACCAATTTACAATCGGAAAAAGCGCAACATTATATTCTGAATTACGAGTATAATAAGGATAAACAAATTTTTAAAGCGGAAGTTTATTATAAAAATTACACCGATTTAGTAAAATATGATACTCAAACGATAGTCTATAATAGCAATTTCAATAACAACGGAATTGGCTTTGCCAAAGG
>CAILTC010000318.1 GCA_903837025.1 uncultured Bacteroidota bacterium
AAAAATAATTCGTTTTGAGTTGAAATTGCTAACTAAAATTTACAATTTAGCCATCATTATCTTTAGGCTTACTTTATAATCTATGGGCTCTATTCCGTAAACTGCTTTGATCTTTGATTTATCTAATAAGGAATAAGCAGGTCTTTCGGCAGGTGTAGGATAACTTGAAGCAGGAATTCCACTTACAACACATGATTTTTGGGCTATTTCTTTGATTGCCAATGCAAAATCAAACCAACTGATTTCGCCAGCATTTGAATAGTGATACATACCCGACTCCCATTTATTACTATCTAAAATAGTTAAAATAACTTGTGCCAAATCGGCTGCATAAGTAGGAGATCCTACTTGATCGTTTACGACATTCAAAGTATCTCTTTCGGTCATTAATCGCAACATTGTTTTTACAAAGTTGTTACCAAATTGGGAGTAAACCCATGCCGTACGAATGATAATACTTTCAGGACAATTTTTTGAACAGGCTATTTCACCTGCCAATTTCGTATGGCCGTAAACACTTTTAGGATTAGGCTGATCTTCTTCTTTATACGCTATTGGCGAAGTACCGTCAAAAACATAATCGGTAGAAACATGCACTAATTTAGCTCCTGATTCGCGACACAATGTTGCCAAAGTTGCAATGGCAAGATGATTGATTGCATCTGCAACAACCTGATCCTCTTCTGCTTTATCCACGGCAGTGTACGCAGCACAATTGATAACAATATCGGGCTGAATTACTTTAAAATTACTTATTATTTCTTGCTCATTATCCAATGGAAAATCAGCAATATCAGTAAATATAAATTCGAAATTAGTATAATTAGCTGCTAATTCTTTGATTTCTGAACCCAATTGCCCGTTGGCTCCTGTTACTAGTATTTTTTTCATATTATTCAAATAACCAATCTATTTCATTAAAACTAGGCAATATCAAATCTTTATCAGAAACAATGATTTCCTCTGCTTTTAGTTGCCAATCAATTGCCAAAGTGGCATCATCAAATCGAATTCCTCTCTCGCTGTCTTTATGATACAATTGATCTACTTTATACATTACCGAAGCTGTTTCACTCAATACCGAGAAACCATGAGCAAAGCCATGAGGTACCATTAATTGTTTTTTATTTTCAGCACTTAAAATCAAACTAAAATGCTGGCCATAAGTTGGTGATTTTTTACGTAAATCTACTGCTACATCCAAAATCTCTCCTTCTAAAACACGAACTAGCTTAGCTTGTGCAAAAGGATTGACTTGCAAATGCAAGCCACGTATTACTCCACGTTTAGAGAATGACTGATTGTCTTGAATAAATTGATATTTAATTCCTAAATCTTCAAATTTATTTTTATTGTAAGATTCGAAAAAATAACCTCTTTCGTCTTCAAATATTGTTGGCGTAAGAATTACTAGATCTTTAATAAATGTTTCTTCTATGGTCATAGTTTTTTTTGAATAATGGTAACAACTACCTTAAATGATATCGATTATTTTTTTTAATATTTTTTGATTTTATAATTAATTAGAAAACAAAGTAATTATGTCCTTGATTTTAATGCTATTTTCCGAATAACTACAGCTCGAACTAACAAATAAAACAGAGTCAAAATAAATAAGATTCCTGATGTTACAAATAACGACAAACTTTCTTTTCTATCCAAATAGATGACAAATCCATTAATCAAAAGCTGAAAAGCTGCATAAATAACTGAAATTAAAACATGTGAATATCCCGATTCATTCGCTAAATACTGATAGAGATGGGAGCGATGTGCTTCAAATATATTTTCTCTTTTAATAATTCTGTTGATAATAGTGATAACAGCATCTATACCAAATATTGAGAAGAAAAGAATATAGCCGAATTGACCCGAATTTAGGATTGTTTTTATCATAAAATAGCCCAAAATCAAAGCCATACTGATGCTTCCGACATCACCTGCAAATGTTTTTGCTTTTGTCCTAATATTAAAAAAACCAAAAACCATGCAAGACAATCCCACCGTAATTAATAATGGCAAACTCGATTCATTAATTGGCAAAAAAGAGAAACCTACTATTGCAGAAAGAGCATACAATACCATTATTCCGTTGATGCCATCCATAAAATTAAAAGCATTGATCCACCCTATTAATAAAATCAAAATAAATGGTAAAATCCAAAGTGGTTCTGCTAAAAGATTCAAATCATAAGCTACCAATAAAAAGCCAATAATTTGGGAACAAAAACGAGGTAATTGTGATAAAGGTCTAATATCATCTACGAAGCTAACTACTCCGACTAAAAAAACAGCCAACGTTATTGGCCAACTAGCATATCCTAAAAAGAAGGCAATTAGAAATGCAAAAGGAAAAAGAATTCCTCCTCCCCTCAAAGTAAAACAAGAATGAGAGGACCGCTCATTGGGTTTATCAATAATGTTGTACTTATCTGCAATTCTAAAATAGAGAAGTTCTAAAAAAAAGAGACTAACGGTGATTATTATGTAGTGCATTATTTTTAAATTAGTCTAATGTTTTTTTTTTAGAAATAAGGGGTGTGTATTTTAAATTACAGGATGTCACTAATCCATTGAAATAGGGTTCTTATCTCAAAAACTATCTTTTATTTCTTCATACACTTTTTGAATTCCTTCCTCCAATGTGATTTTTGCCTTCCACCCCAAAGAGTTTAATTTAGAAACATCCATCAGTTTTCGAGGTGTTCCATCTGGTTTACTAGGATCTGTCAAAATTTCTCCCTCAAATCCTACTATTTTTTTTACCAAATGTGCCAAATTTAAGATTGAAATATCTTCTCCAATTCCTATATTTACTAAACCTGTTTCATTATAATTATCCATCAGAAATAAACAGGCTTCAGCCAAATCATCGGCATGCAAAAATTCTCGCATCGGACTTCCTGTTCCCCAGATAGTAACCGATGAATCTTTACTGCGTTTTGCTAGGATAAATTTCCTCAACATGGCTGGCAATACGTGTGAATTATTCAAATCGTAATTATCATTTGGCCCATATAAATTGGTTGGCATTACCGATATAAAATTACACCCATATTGATCTCGATAGGAATCGCACATTTTAATTCCTGCTATTTTTGCAATCGCATAGGGTTCATTTGTTGGTTCTAAAAGCCCTGTTAACAAATAATCTTCTTTAAGCGGCTGAGGAGCTAACTTTGGATATATACAAGAAGAACCTAAAAACATCAATTTCCGAACCCCATTCAAGTAGGATTGATGAATCACATTATTTTGAATCATCAGATTTTCATAAATAAAATCGGCTTTGTAAGTTGAATTAGCAATAATACCTCCTACTTTGGCGGCAGCCAAAAACACATAATCTGGCTTTTCGCTAGCAAAAAAATCAGCTACAGCCTGTTGGTTTCTTAAATCTAATTCAGAAGAAGTACGCAACAGAAAATTACTAAATCCTTGCGTTTGCAAAGCTCGTAAAATAGCAGAACCTACCATGCCTCTATGACCTGCAATATATATTTTATCTTGTTTGTTCATGTTTTTATACAATATAAACCTTGCTAAGGTTTTTTTTAAAATTAAATTTGAATTTACTCAAACTGATTTTTTATAAAATATCCCGCTTCTTTCAGCATTTTTTCCTTTTGAAAATGCTCTACATCCGAAGCCATCATTTCTTTTACCAGCATAGGCAAATCATACTTAGGTTTCCAGCCCAATTTGGTATTCGATTTAGTTGGATCCCCAATTAACAAATCAACTTCGGTGGGACGGAAATAAGCGGCATCTACAGCAACCACTTCTTTACCTATTTCTATTTGATATTTTGGATTAGAGCAAGAAACTACGTAGCCTTTTTCATTTGCTCCTTCCCCTCTAAAGGCAACGGCAATACCTACTTCGCCAAAGGACATACTCACAAAATCACGAACAGTTGTTGTCACTCCGGTAGCAATCACATAATCTTCGGCTTGGTCTTGTTGCAAAATTAACCACATCGCTTCTACATAATCCTTAGCATGCCCCCAATCTCTTCTTGCGTCAAGATTCCCCAGAAACAATGATTCTTGCATACCCAAAGCCATCTTAGAAACCGCTCTTGTAATTTTACGAGTTACAAAAGTCTCTCCACGCAAAGGACTTTCATGGTTAAATAAAATTCCGTTACAGGCAAACATTCCATAAGCTTCTCTATAATTTACGGTAATCCAATAGGCATACATTTTTGCCACTGCATAAGGGGAACGCGGGTAAAAAGGAGTAGTTTCTGATTGTGGTACCGCTTGCACCAAACCATATAATTCTGATGTTGATGCTTGATATATTCTAGTTTTCTTGGTCAAGTTCAAGATGCGCATTGCTTCCAAAAGTCGTAAAGTTCCAATACCATCAGCATTAGCGGTATATTCTGGAGTGTCAAAACTCACTTTTACGTGGCTCATTGCCCCTAAATTATAAATTTCGTCGGGTTGCACTTCTTGAATAATTCGGATTAAATTAGTTGAATCACTCAAGTCACCATAATGCAGTTTAAAACGCACATTTTTTTCATGAGGATCTTGGTATAAATGGTCTATCCGATCGGTATTAAACAAAGAAGAACGGCGTTTGACACCATGAACTTCATATCCTTTTTTTAATAATAAATCGGCAAGATACGCACCGTCTTGCCCCGTAATTCCAGTTATAAGTGCTATTTTCATTTATGCTTTTTTATTTTTTAAACGACTGATAAGTTTTCATTAAACCTTCCTCAACAGATACTGGCAAAGATTTACCAATTACTCCAATAATCTTTTGATTACTCACTACATAATTCTCCGTTAGCTTTTGCAAACGTTCCGAATTTAAAGGTAAATTCAATAAATCTCCCAACATCGCAATCCCTGTAATCAAATAGGTTGGAATATTCCAAATTATACTTTTTTTATTTAAACTCAATCCCAATAACTGAATTAATTCATTTGTTGATAACGGCTTATCATCTGCAACTTGATAAACACCAGAAGGGATACTTTCATTCTCAATTAACTCACTGATTACAAAACAAAGATTTTCAATACTCAAAAAAGAGCGTTTATTATCGAAAGCTCCTAGCGGCCATGGTATTCCTTTAGCAACCAGTTTATACAACAAATTCAAATTCCCTTTATTACCAGGACCATGTATCATACAAGGCCGTAGTATGTAAACTCTTTTGCCTTCTGGTAATTTTTGTTTTAAAATATATTCTTCAGCCTGTTGTTTTGCAATTCCGTAATGGCTTTTTGGTACGGAAACAGCATCTTCATCCAGCACACCAACTACTTCATCTGCAACGGCTTTTACAGTACTCATAAATATAAAAACAGAAGCTTGAGAGTTCAAAAAAGCGTCGAACAATTGCTTCGTTAATTCAAAATTGGACTCATAATAGTCTGAAGGATTTGCAACATTTTTTGTATCATGCGCTTTTCCCGCTAGGTGAACAACTACATCTGCCTTAATTGTAAAATGCTGATTAGGTAAATAACGTACCGAGAGAGATTGTATTGCATACTTATCTTTTAAACAACTCCAAAGGTTTGTACCTACAAATCCTGTTGAACCTGTGATAACAATATCATCCATTTAATAAATCTTCATAAATTGTTAAATGTTTAAGGATAACATCTTTTTGATCAAATTCTTTAACAGCTTTCATCCTTGATTGTTTCCCCATTTCTGTCCGCATCTCTTTGTTATCTATCAACTTAACAATCGCTTCTGCCAAATTCACAGAAGATTTTACAGGAATTTTAAATCCATTTATTCCCTCATCAACACATTCTCTGCAACCTATTGCATCTGTAGTTATTATAGGTTTCCCCATAGCACAAGCTTCTATTAAGGTTTTTGGCATTCCTTCACGATAAGAAGGTAAAACAACTATATCAGCATCACGATAAACTGGAACCATATCCTTTTTATAACCTATCCATATCACATAATCTCCATCTTGCCAATCTTTTAAATAACTAGAGGACACCCCTGCCTTATTCTCTTCATCCGCTAAACCAGAAAGAATAAAAACAATTTTTTTACTAAACTTTGCTTTTAACAAATCCGAAGCAAGTCGAACCTCTGCAACTCCTTTGTCCCACAACATTCTCGTAGGCAATAAAATTTTAATTTTTTTGTTATTTAGATCTTCTTGTGGATAAAAAATATCAAGATTTACACCTGACCCTTTAATAAAGACTATATTATTAGCTTGATGCAAAACCTTTAATTTTTTCAATTCTTGAAAATCATCTTGGTTTTGAAAAATAACCGAAACGTTCTTACGTAAAAAACCAAATCGCATCATTTTAATCATGATCTTAGATACAATTCCAGATCGTCCCTCGGTAAAATTATACCCTAATCCACTAACTGCATTTAACACCCCTTTGACTCCGATTATTTTAGCAACAAAAGAACCATAAATCACCGGTTTTAAAGTAATATGATGAACAACATCTGGCTGTAACTTTTTATACAATTGATAAAAACTACTCAGCGTTTTTATTTCTTGTATTGGATTGGTACCAGATCTTGAAAACTTAAAATCAACAAATTTAATTCCTTCAGATTCAATTTCAAGTGATCTTCCTGTATTTTCTGCTGCTACTGTAACATCCCATCCTTGCTTGACTGCTTCTTGGGCAATACACAACCTATGGGATATAAAAAACCAATCAACATTAGCAACCATTAATATTTTTTTCATGTATCTGTTTATGAACAACCGAATTATAACTACGGTTATTAATCGTTTAAAAATTTAAAAAATAACGCTAATTATAGTACTCGAACTAAGAAAAGAATACTTTAAAAAAACAATGTTGTATATAAATGAAGAACAAAATTTATTTAATAAGAATTAGATTTTACCGGATAATTCATTCATTGTTAAAGATTCAAATTTATATTTTGCATTAAGAAAATCATAATGGTTCAATATTTTTTCAAGTAAATAAATATTTTTTATGGTATTTCTTCCAAAATTATGAGGATGCCACCATAAGTGATAAACCAATCCCTTTTTTGCGGCATAAGTCATTGCATTTTTTATTCTCAAAAACTTAAATTGCTCAAAAAATCGAAATTTTTTTGAGTAGGGTCTCAAAAACCGACTAGATGGAATATTATGAAGTGTCGATTCATTGACTTTATCAAAACGATAACAATTATGTCCCGTAATATTTATATAGGTATCTAAAAGACGTAACGCTCGTATAAAAAGAGTTTGCCCTTCCCTATTACTTGATTTATAAATTGGTGAATACTCACTTCCTCTGTAGGAGGTAATTCCATTTTTTCGACAAATTTCTAAATAATCTTGATTGTATTGATTTCTTGGAAAAACAATGGTTTTTAATTGTATGCTGTTATCTTTTGCAACTTTAATGGCAAAATTTAAATCTATTTCAAATTGTTCAACGGTTTGTCCTGGCTCTAGACAATAGTAATGACAATAGGTATGAGTCGCAATTTCATGAGTGTTTTTAAGCTTAATTTTTTCTATTAAAGAGTGAGCAAAATAATAATTATCATTTTTATATCCTAAGAAAGTATCTAAATCTGTATAAGGTGATAAATTGGAATTACTATAGGATGGTTTTAAATCAGGTAAATTTTCAATTAAATCCCTTTTAGTTTTATGAAAAAGAAATCCTACTGTAGCAAAAGTCGCTCTTATATTGTGATTTTCAAACAATTGAAGCATCGTTTCCAAAACTGTTCTGGCTCCAATGATTGCATCTCCATAATTAGCAATTGTTCGCTTATCCCTAACTCCCCACATCAATTCAAAATCTAATGATATTATAAATTTTCCTGTATTCATGAAAACATAATTAATAAGGTTTATTATCGCTTTATTGCGAAAACGAATTTAAAACTATTCTGTATAGGATAATTTGGCCTCATTCTCACATCTTTTTTTTAGCTTAGCTGTCTTTTCTAATGAGGAATCCCTATTGAGTATTTTGGGTTTAATGAAATTTAAATTAACCTCATTATGCATTAAATCAATAAAGTTAACTAAATCAACTTTGTTGTTTTTCCAAACCGAATTAACAACATTTATACTTCCTTGAATTGTTTTTAAATCATTTTTATTGTTTGCTAATGCAAATCCCATGGCATTAGTTGAGTTGTCATCTATATGATTTTTTAAATTGACACTAACATTTTTTGAATTTACCCCCTGCAACAATCTTAATACAATTAAAACTCCATTATTTTCATTATTAAAAGTAGTCGTATTAATAATGTTCACATTTTCTAAAAATTCAGAATTATTATTCGGCTCAAGGTCAATTCCACTCATTGGAGCTGTACCATTTGTATTTGAAATTATAGAATTATCAATATTAACATTGATACCTGAAATAATTGAAATACCGTTTCTTCTATTATTATCTAAAAAACAATCTTTAATCAAAATATCATTATTTACTAAAACATCATAACTCCCAATATAAATTCCATCTCCCCAACAATTAGAAATCATTGCATTGTATATTTTTATGTTTTGTGACCCTTTTATTGAAATCCCAAAACCCCATTCCCCTAAAGTGCCAATATGTCCTCGTCTATCGCCAATAATATTAGGAGAATACAAACTAACATTATGAACCTCCTGCAATCTTAATATTTCATAATTTTGGTTGCTATTAGCCTTTAGAATTAACCTTGATCCTTTTTCAAAAATTATTTTGCTATCACTTCTCAATTTTAACCCTTTGGAATTGATTAATAATGGAAAATTTGGAAAAGAAACAATTTTGTACTTATCTAAAACAGCTTGAATAATGTCAGTATAATCTGTTTTTCCTGTTTTATCATAGTTTGAAGGAAGGCTTTTTATTATTGGGAAGGCAGCTTTTATTAATTCTTTGGTAATTAAATTAACTTCTGCTAAACTCCCTTTTTTATCTAAGATCGG
>CAILTC010000319.1 GCA_903837025.1 uncultured Bacteroidota bacterium
ATGCCAAAAAAAATCCGTCCCAAGGTTATTTGAGACGGATTTTAAATATGAATTTTAGATGATATTACATCATTCCCGGCATACCTCCACCCATTGGGTTTCCGCCACCATTTTCTTCTTTGATTTCTACCAAAGCACATTCGGTTGTCAATATCATTCCGGCAACAGAAGCGGCATTTTCTAATGCTACACGAGTTACTTTTTTAGGATCGATAATTCCTGCTTTTAGCATATCTACATATTCGTCAGTTTTGGCATTGTAACCAAAATCACCTGTACCTTCGGCAACTTTTGCAACAACAACAGAACCTTCAAGACCTGCATTTTCAACAATTGTTCTCAAAGGAGATTCAACGGCACGAGAAATGATTTGGATTCCAGTAGCTTCATCGGCATTATCTGCTTTTAACTCTTTTAAAGCGTTTTTAGCTCTCAATAAAGCAACACCTCCACCAGCAACAATTCCTTCTTCAACAGCAGCACGAGTCGCATGAAGCGCATCGTCAACTCGGTCTTTTTTCTCTTTCATCTCTACTTCCGAAGCGGCTCCAACATAAAGAACGGCAACACCACCAGCTAATTTAGCCAAACGTTCTTGCAATTTTTCTTTGTCATAATCCGAAGTAGTAGCTTCCATCTGACATTTGATTTGTTTTACACGATTTTTGATCGTATCCGCATCACCAGCACCACTTACAATTGTAGTGTTGTCTTTATCGATAGGTACTCTTTTTGCAGTTCCTAACATTTCGATAGTCGTATTTTCTAAAGTATAACCTCTTTCTTCAGAGATTACAATTCCTCCAGTCAAGATAGCGATATCTTCTAACATTGCCTTTCTACGGTCACCAAAACCAGGTGCTTTTACAGCAGCGATTTTCAAAGCGCCACGTAATTTATTAACCACCAAAGTTGATAATGCTTCGCCGTCTACGTCTTCTGCAATAATTAATAATGGTTTTCCTGATTGAGCTACTGGCTCTAATACAGGTAATAATTCTTTTAAAGAAGAAACTTTTTTGTCATACAAAAGAATGTATGGACTTTCTAATTCTACTTCCATTTTCTCAGCATTAGTAACAAAATATGGAGATAGATAGCCTCTGTCAAATTGCATTCCTTCTACAACATCTACATAAGTATCTGTTCCTTTGGCTTCTTCAACGGTAATTACTCCTTCTTTTCCAACTTTCGCGAAAGCGTTAGCAATCAATTCACCAATTACTTCGTCGTTGTTTGCAGAGATTGCAGCAATTTGTTTTATTTTTTCAGAATCACTTCCTACTACTTTAGCTTGTTTAGTCAAGTCGGCAACAATTGCTTCAACAGCTTTGTCAATTCCTCTTTTCAAATCCATTGGATTAGCACCAGCAGCAACGTTTTTCAATCCTTCTTTTACGATGGCTTGTGCCAAAACGGTTGCGGTTGTTGTCCCGTCTCCAGCTAAATCATTGGTTTTAGAAGCGACTTCTTTTACCATTTGAGCGCCCATATTTTCTAATGGGTCTTTTAATTCTATTTCTTTTGCAACGGTAACACCATCTTTAGTAACGGTTGGTCCACCAAAAGATTTTCCAATAATTACATTACGACCTTTTGGTCCAAGGGTTACTTTTACTGCGTTTGCTAATGCATCGACACCACGTTTTAAACCGTCACGTGCTTCAATATCAAATTTTATATCTTTTGCCATTTTGTTTTGTTTTCCCCACCCCACCCCATCCCGAAGGGGAGGGGGTTGAGGTGAGTATGTGTTTGTAAATAGTTTATTTATTTCAAGCTCCTCCGCTCCGGGGAGGTCGGGTGCGGACTTTTAGATAATTGCTAGAATGTCGTCTTCTCGCATGATCAAATAATCTTTCCCTTCTAATTTTAATTCTGTTCCAGCATATTTTCCGTAAAGTACGGTGTCTCCGATTTTTACAGTCATTTCATGTTCTTTTGTACCGCTTCCGACGGCTACTACAGTTCCTTTTTGTGGTTTTTCTTTAGCAGTATCTGGAATGAAAATTCCTGAGGCAGTTTGAGTTTCAGCAGCTACGGGTTCAATAAGAACGCGGTCTGAAAGAGGTTTAATATTTAAAGCCATATTGTTTTTATTTGTTTTATTTTGATAA
>CAILTC010000320.1 GCA_903837025.1 uncultured Bacteroidota bacterium
AAATTCGAATTAGAAACCAATGCCCTAGCCCAGATAGCAGTGGAAATCCTCCCGATTTTTCTTCGGGAGATTATAACGAATAGCTGGAAAAAGCTCCTAATAAAAGAAACGATATGAGACTAGAAGATTTTGATAATGACGAGGAAAAGGTAATTCAGGATAAGTTTAAGAAAAAAACTTGGAATGAAATGCGAACCAATGACAGTTGGGCGATTTTTAAAATCATGTCTGAATTTGTGAATGGTTATGAAAACATGGGCCGAATTGGTCCTTGTGTAACGATTTTTGGATCGGCGAGAACAAAACCCGAAGATAAATATTATTTATTGGCCGAAAAAATTGCCTATAAAATAAGTAAAGCGGGCTACGGAATAATCACTGGTGGTGGTCCTGGGATCATGGAAGCTGGAAATAAAGGAGCGCATCTTGGCGGTGGAACTTCGGTGGGATTGAATATCGAATTGCCTTTTGAGCAACATTTCAATCCATATATTGACCGAGATAAAAACCTTAATTTTGATTATTTCTTCGTGAGAAAAGTGATGTTTGTCAAGTATTCACAAGGTTTTGTGGTCATGCCGGGAGGTTTTGGAACGATGGATGAATTGTTTGAATCGCTGACTTTGATCCAAACGAAAAAAATTGGAAAATTCCCGATTATATTAGTCGGAACCGACTTTTGGTCTGGTTTAATCGACTGGATTAAAAACGTTTTGGTAGAAAAAGAGCACACCGTAAATGCTGCCGATTTGGATTTATTCAAAATTGTGGATACAGAAGATGAAGTGGTTGCTGTTTTGGATAAGTTCTATAAAAAATACGATTTAAGCCCCAATTTCTAAGCCCATTATGGCAATTCACATCGAAACTAATTGAGATCATTCTATACCTTTATCGCTTGCCTTTTTGCCTTATTGACTTCGGCGAAGCACTATGGGCAAAATCAATCCCAAATGAATGCGACCGTGAATATGAATGCAAAAACGGTGACTGTTGAGCAGGAATTAGTATTTGTTAATTCATCGCAAGACACCTTGTCTTCGATTGTTTTGAATGATTGGAATAATGCCTATTCTTCGAAAACATCACCTTTGGCAAGACGATTTTCGGATGAATTTTACCGAGGTTTTCATTTGGCGAAAGACCAAGAACGAGGAAGTACCAATAATCTTATCATTACAAATCCCGAAAAATTAGTGTACTTCTGGGAAAGAACAGCGCAAAATCCAGATTATATTGTGGTTCGGTTGCGAGAAAAATTGGCTCCAAACCAAAAAGTCACTTTGCATTTGAACTATAGTGAAAAAATTCCGAGTGATAAATTCACCAAATATGGCTATACTAATGAAGGCGGAATGAACCTGAAAAATTGGTTTCTGACACCTGCACGATATGAAAATCACGCCTTTGTAAAATACAGTAATTACAACTTAGATGATAGTGCCAATGGGGTTTCTGATTTTGATATTCATTTAAAAGTTCCTAGAAATATAGCAGTCACTTCGGATTTGAATAGTCTAAAAACGGTACAAACCGATACTTTTTCTATCTATAATTTAACGGGAAAACAACGAATTGATTTTAGTCTTTTTCTGGAACCAAAATCTAGTTTTCTTAGTTTTAAAAACAGCTCGATTGAAGTTGTGACGGATTTTAAAAGCAGCAAAATTGACGATATTCAAAAGGCAATTGTTATTGATCGTGTTGTGAATTTCACTAAGGATTGGGTTGGGAACTATCCGTTCGAAAAAATTACGGTTTCGGAAACGGATTATGAGCGAAATCCCTTTTACGGATTAAACCAATTACCTTCGTTTGTGAGTCCATTTTCGGATGAATTTATCTTCGAACTCAAATTTCTGAAAACCTATTTGAATAATTATCTCAAAACTACTTTGCGATTAGACCCAAGGAAAGACAACTGGATTTATGATGGTATTCAAGTATATGTGATGATGAAATATATTGAGGAACATCATCCGGAAAGTAAGATGTTGGGTAGCCTTTCTGAACTTCGGTTATTAAAAAGTTACAACTTGGTTAATGTGGGTTTTAATGAGCAATACAGCTATTTTTATATGCTTATGGCTCGAAAAAATCTGGATCAACCGCTGGGAAATCCGAAGAATTCTTTAATTAAATTTAATGAGCAAATTGCGAGTAAATATCGGGCTGGATTGAGTTTGAAATACCTTTCTGACTATCTTGAAGATAATGCTGTAAATAAAAGCATCCATCAATTTTTTGATGAAAGCAAGGAAAAGCAAGTTGATAGAAATGAATTTGAAAGCATTATAAAATCGAATACCAATAAAGATATTAGCTGGTTTTTCAAGACTATTATTGATTCCAGGGACTTAATAGATTTCAAAATTTCGAAAGTTTCAAAAACAAAAGATAGCGTCAGTTTTTCTATCAAAGACAAAACGGGTGCTCCCATTCCGATTCCTGTTTATGGAATCAAAAAGGATAAAGTTGTGTTTAAAAAATGGTTGGAAACTACCAAAAAAGACAGCATTTATACTTTAGACAGAAAAGAAGCTGATAAAATAGTTTTGAACTACGAAAACGAAGTTCCCGAATATAATCTGAGAAATAATTGGAAAAAATTGGATGGTTTTTTCCCCAATAATAGACCATTGAAATTGGCGCTGATGAAGGATTTAGAAAATCCGTATTACAACCAAATTTTATACGTACCCACTCTGACTTATAATTTATATGATGGATTTTCACTTGGAATGGTTTTCGGGAATAAGACTATTTTAGACAAACCTTTTACTTTCGAATTGAATCCTGCTTATTCGATAAACTCCCGTTCTTTGTCTGGTTTTGGCAACTTTGCAATAAGCCAAAATTACAGAAATAGTAAGTTATACAATGTTCGATATTCTGTAAATAGTTCCTTTTTTCATTATGCCCCAGACGCATCTTATAGGAAAGTAAATCCCATGATTCAGCTTCGGATTCGGGAAGATGATTTTAGGGAAAACAGAAAACAGCTGATTCTTTTTCGTCAGGTTTTGGTGAATCGGGAGAAAAGTAATTATGTTACGGACAATTCCGACCCCAATTATTCGGTTTTTGATGCGAAGTATTTTAATACGCGAACCGAAGTTATTAATCATGTTAATTTCGTTTCGGATCTTCAAATTTCAAGCAAATTCGGGAAAGTTTCCGGCCAAATAGAATTCAGAAAACTGTTCGAAAACAATCATCAAATCAATTTAAGATTTTATGCGGGAGGTTTTTTATTCAATAAAACCAATTCTAATTTTTTTAGTTTTGCATTAGACAGACCAACCGATTATCTATTTGATTACGATTATCTAGGACGTTCAGAAAGCACCGGAATATTCAGCCAACAATTTATTATGGCGGAAGGTGGTTTCAAATCGAAATTAAAAACCCCTTATGCCAACCAATGGATTTCGTCATTTAACGCTAGTTATTCTGTATGGAATTGGATTGATGTCTATGGGGATTTAGCCTTGATGAAAAATGAATATCAAAATAGTAATTTTGCGTTTGATAGCGGAATCCGTTTGAATTTAGTCCCTGATTATTTTGAATTATACCTTCCTGTTTATTCCAATAATGGTTGGGAAATTTCACAAAACAAATACGCAGAGAAAATACGGTTTATTATTACTTTTAGTCCAAATACTTTAATGAATCTTTTTACAAGAAAATGGTTTTAATTCGACGTGATTAAAACAAAGTATTAAATTAAATCACGATTTAACGTTAATTATATAAATATAACATAATAAATGATCCGTTTATTGAAATATATTTACTAAAAATTTAATTGTATTTTTTTTGATGAATTATGAAAATAGTTAATTTTTAATTAAATTTGCGCTCAAAGTCATCCTAACTAATTATGATAAAAGAAAAACCTGAAACTGCATTAACATTTGAAGACTTCAAAACCGAAGTCCTAAATGACTACAGAATAGCCATATTAAGTAGAGAATGTAGCTTGATGGGACGCAAGGAAGTGCTGACTGGCAAAGCAAAATTCGGGATTTTTGGAGACGGAAAAGAAGTTCCTCAATTAGCCATGGCAAAGTTCTTCAAAAATGGTGACTTTCGATCCGGATATTATCGTGATCAAACTTTTATGATGGACATTGGTCAATTAACA
>CAILTC010000321.1 GCA_903837025.1 uncultured Bacteroidota bacterium
GCGATTACTTCGTTTGTCATCAATTTGTCTGCTTTAATTTCGCTTCCACTTGATGAAGAAGTTTCTAATTTTAAAGCTTTTCCGCTAGCTTCGATGTTGCTTCCACTTTCACTTTCTAAGGTTATGTCATCGGCTTCTACATTAATATTAATTTTGCTTCCACTATTCGATTTTACATCAATTTTATCTGTTATTAATGTTTTAATGTTTGTTATTTCTGAACCACTACTTGAGCTTAGCCCATTAATTACTGGCATTTTTACATTTACCACTGGGCCATTATTGGTTGTGTTATAGCTTTCGTCGCATTCAATTTTTAAAACCCCATTTTCTACTTTGGTGATAATGTGTTTTTGTAAATTTTCATCGGTTTCAACCGTTATCAATTTGTTGTCAGATTGTTCTACGATAACTTTAATGCCAGAACTTACTTCAATATTTTTGAAATCTTCATTTACAGTTCGGGTTTCAGTTGTAACATTGCCGCTTCCTTTTATTCCAATGCCGGAAGAGGAATACGAATAATGTAAGCAAGAAGAAAAGAGCAATGCCATTAAGGCAACAACAATAAATTTGGTAATGATTGTGATAACTTTTATCATGACTAATTGGTTTTAATTATTACTCCATCTTTGTTAACGGTTAGTCCTTTTTTGCTTCCCGTTTTATTAACTGTTATTGCTTCTCCTTTTATTGTCACAGTAGTTGTAACTAGGCTATCTTTTTCTTCTCCGTTTTCAAGATCATTGTGTTCGTTTTCATTTTCGGGACAATTCAAACATTTTACCTGAGAATTCCCAACCTTATAAAGATAGTCGCTAGAGCTAAAATGTAAATTGAAATAATCATCATCTGAGCGGTCGTAATCTTGTACAGTAGAATCGGCTTTAAATAAAATTCCCTTTGGCAAGAATAAAGTAATTTCTATTTCTTGATCCCGAAATTTATTTTTTAAATCGGTCAATAAATAATTGTCTAAAACTAATTGATTTCCAACAATTTTATAAACATATTTTATTTGTTCGGCTCTTTCTTTAGCTTCGCTTAATGATTTTCCTTTTGCTTCTTTTTCGATTTGAATGTAAGGCAATTTCGAATCCGTTTTCTCAATTTTTAATTTTACATTATTCGAATAGATTACATCTGTTTTAGTCGAATCTTGTGAGATTTTGAAATCATCATGTTCGTTAATGCTTTTTGCAAAATAATCATTATGCTTGAATTTTATAAATAATGTATCGCTATTTTTCAGATTAATAGTCTCTTTTTTGATCACTCTTCCGTCAACTGAAAAGGCTGATGCTTCTTTTATTCCAATAGTTATTGCAAGTGAAACCGAAATCAACCATAAGGCTAGCAAGGTGTATTTTGCTATATTACCGATCGATTTTAAGTTGGGTGATACCAGTTTGAAACCTAATAAAGTCAAGAAAAAGAACGGAATTCCAACGGCAAAAAACATGATTAATCCAAAACACCAAATAGGATAATCTGTAAAGTTTCCGGCTTCAATAAAACCTTGCCAAGGAAGAGCGATAACCGAGGAAGAACCCAAGGTAAAAACTCCTATAAAAAGGCCAATTAATGTGGTTAATCCTGTAATAATCAAAATCACACCAATAAATTTAGAAAATGCTTTTAAAACAGCGATTATAAAATTCCCAAAAGAGCTTCCAACCCTTTCGGCTCCCGATTTTATTTGATTACCATATTTGTCATAATCTACATTTTTTATTTTCTCCGAAACAGAATCAAATTCCTCACGAACCTTTTTTTCGATATTCGAAATGTTTACAGGCTCCCCAGTCATTTCAATTTTTTCGCTAGTTGTTTTTGCTTCTGGCATCACAATCCAAAGGATAATATAGGCCAAAGCTCCAGTTCCAAAAGTAAATAGCAGAATCAACATTATAATTCGCAACCACACTTTGTCTATGCCTAAATAATGACCCAATCCAGCAAGAACACCACCAATCATACCATTATCAGTATCTCTGTATAGTTTTCTTGTTTTCGAAGTAGAAAAATTACTTGTTTTAGTTTCGTTTTCTTCATTGTCAATTTTATAGTCTTCTGGCTGACCCATAACGGCAATAACTTCGTCAACATCCTTTAAGCCAACAACATGTTTCTCTGATTTTTGTTTCTCGGTCAATAATTCCGAAACACGCATTTCAATATCTTTTATGATTTCGTCTTGTCCTGAAGAATTCGATAAAGATCTTTTTATGGCGTCAAAATAGCGCGATAGTTTTTGGTAAGCATCTTCATCAATATGGAAGAACATTCCGCCTAAGTTTATGTTTACAGTTTTGTTCATGACTATTGTTTTTGGTTTGTGATTAGGTTTACAGCATCAGATAATTCAGTCCAAGTGCCATTTAATTCGTTTAAAAATGTGTGTCCAATTTCGGTTAATCCATAATATTTTCTTGGCGGTCCCGATAAAGATTCTTCCCAACGGTAGTTGAGTAATCCGTCATTTTTTAGTCTTGTTAGTAGCGGATAAACCGTTCCTTCCACAACTAGTAATTTTGCGGTTTTCAAGGTGTCTAATATTTCCGAAGTGTATGCCTCTTTATCTTTTAATACCGATAAGATGCAAAACTCGAGAACACCTTTGCGCATTTGGGCTTTTGTGTTTTCAATGTTCATGATTCTCTTTTTGTTTTTTGATTAAACTATTCATTTTTTTGATTGATGATTAATTGTCATTGCTAGTTTACGCCGCAATCTGTCGTCTTATGCCATTTTTTTTGGAGCTATTTCCTGCTATCCGTTTCAATCCACGCCCAAAAGCGTGGGATTTTCACTTCTATCAGGGCTATTTCCTGTATTTGTATCACTAATTGTTTTTTGATTCTAAAAGCATATAGTAATTTCTTATGCAAATATATATCTAAAAGACAGTATCTTGTATCGCATAGTAGTGTATGTTAACAAAAAATTAACATTTAATGAAATGAAGTTTTATCTTTAATCGAATGTTTACAAGGGTTTTAGGTATAGTTTCGAATTGTTAAGTAGATTAAAATTTCTAGGTATTTTTTTCTTATTTTTACAAAAAGAAAACTAAACGATGAAAATTTCAGCTTCTAGTCTCAATAAATTCTTGATCTTAAAATTGCCTTCTGCATTTATTTGTGGTGTCAGAGTAAAACAAATCGATGCAACTAAATGCGTAGTAACTGTAAAACACCGTTGGATCAATCAAAATCCATTTAATTCGATGTATTTTGCAGTTCAAGCCATGGCTGCTGAACTTTCTACAGGCGCATTGGTTATGCTCGAAATTCAGAAATCTAACAAGAAAATATCAATGCTAGTGGCCAACAACAAAAGTAATTTCACCAAGAAAGCTACAGGATTAATAACCTTTGTTTGCAACGATGGCAAAAAATTAAAACAAGCAATTCATGATGCAATAACAAGTGGAGAAGGTCAAACTTTTTGGATGAAATCAATAGGGACCAACGAAAAAGGGGAA
>CAILTC010000322.1 GCA_903837025.1 uncultured Bacteroidota bacterium
GTACATGGGTATATTTTTGAAACCACCATAATTGAAGGCTCTTGCGATTCCAATGGCGCCAATAGCATCTAATCGATCGGCATCTTGAACAATATCCAGTTCTTTTGAGGAGAACACCTTTTGAACATTCCCTCCTTTGAACGAAATGTTTTCAATAATATGAATTACGTGCTGAATAGTAAGTTCATCAAGCATTTCGTTTTCAAGAAATTCACGGGCAATTTTAGGACCAATAGTCTCATCGCCATTATGAAATTTACTGTCGGCAATATCGTGAAGCAAAGCCCCTAATTTTACAATGGTAACATCGCAAACTTCGTTATCGGCAATTGCCACCGCATTTTTGAACACTCTTTCTATGTGAAACCAGTCGTGCCCGCCTTCGGCATTTTCGAGTTTTGCCTTTACAAAAAGGATCGTTTTGTTAATTATATCTTGATGAATCATATTCAATTGTTTTTTATAAAAAAAGCTGATTTTTAAGATAATCTCAAAAATCAGCAATTCAATATTTTAAAATAATTTCAATGGCAATTTCAATGGCAAAAATCAAAAAATTATCAATCTGAAATCAACCTTTCATTCCAACCCATCTGAAATCTACATTTTAGCAGGCTCTACCCATTTGAAAACAAATGATTCATGAGGAATCACCATTCTTTCGGAAATTTTGGCCATTCTTGCAGGTAATTTAATTAAATAATCTCTGGCTTTTTCAGCTTCGTCCGTCAAACCTGTAATCTTATCGATTTGCCATTTTTCGATTAATTTTTGCATGATATCTACATAATCGCTAGCGGTATAAACGCCAATTCGTTGTGCAGAATCAGAAAAATGTTCGAAAGCAGAACCTATTTTTTGACCCGATTCTCTCAAGAAATGCGCTGGCATAACGATTTTTTGTTTCATCATGTATTGAAAAGCAAGCATCATTTCGCTTGGATCTACTTTGAAAATTTGATTTACAAATTCGCTGTAAGCATGATGATGGCGCATTTCGTCACCCGCAATCATTTTACACATTTTCGATAATTTCTTATCTCCGTAATTTTTAGCTAATTGAGACACTCTATTATGAGAAACGTAAGTTGCTAATTCCTGGAAACTGGTATAAACAAAGTTTTTATAAGGATCTCTTCCGGTTCCTATGTCGAAACCGTCATTGATCAAGTGTTGCGTTGTCATTTCGATTTCACGCATATTGACGCGACCCGATAAATAAAGGTATTTATTTAGTAAATCTCCATGACGGTTTTCTTCACCTGTCCATTGGCGAATCCAATTTGACCATCCGTTTCTTTCCAGATTATCAATTCCTTCCACTTCAATCAACCAAGATTCATAAGTTGGTAAAGCTTCTTCGGTAATGGTATCTCCCACCATGGCAACCCAGAAATCGTATGGTAAATCTTTGGCTATTTCACGCAATTCTCTAACTTCTTCGAAAAAAGTATCGCTTTCCGAATTAGGTAAAAAATCAGAAGGTTGCCAAATTTTTTCAACGGGAATTAAATATTGGTCCACATAACCATTAACGTTTTTCTCTAAAAGTTGCATCACTTCTAATCGAATGTTTTTTATAGACATTGTAATTTTTTTTAATTTTTTATTCCACCAATCACTTCTTTTTCAGTGATTTGCATTATTTCTTCAAATGATAACTCTTTTACACAAAGCGGTTTATGAACCGTAAAGGTAAGGTGATTTCCCAAACCAAGTGGAAAAAAGCCAAATCTAACCATTTTCCATGAATTATTTATACTAATTGGTACAACATAAGCCGTTGGCGCATATTTGCATAAAATTTTTAATCCGCTTTGGGCAAATTCTTTTGGGACACCGGTTTTGCTTCTGGTTCCTTCGGGAAAAATTACTGCGGATCGCGTGTGTTTTTCTATATATTCGGACAGTCCTTTTATGGCCGGAATGGCTTGTTTTGGGTCTTTCCTATCTATAAGAACGGAACCTCCATGTCGTAAATTGTACGAAACACTCGGTATTCCTTTTCCTAATTCTTTTTTGCTGACATACTTACAATGATAACGGCGCAAATACCAAATCATGGCAACAATATCATATAAACTTTGATGATTGGAAACAAAAATCAAAGGTACATTATCCGGAATTAATTCTCTGTTTTCGAAAGTATAGGTCGTTCCCAATAAATTCGTGCATCGCAACAATACAAAATTCATATAATCAACACTTGCTTTATGGGCTTGATAGCCAAAAACATTGAGACATACCCACTGAATGGGATGAAAAATAACCAACGTAAGTCCGAAGCACAAATAATAAATTACGGATATGGGATACGAAATTAGCTTATGCATCTTGAAAAATTTAGCCGCAAAAATAAGAAATATATTTTTAGTGTGATTTTAATACCAAACAATAATGTTGTTTTAATTATCAATTACAAGTTATTTAGCTAGATTTACTTCGTCAATTCGCTTACGCTCGGGTGTTTTGGTTGCTTGTGGGATTGGGCACGGAATGCAATTCTATGTTATCCGTAACGAAGAGCATTTGTATAAGCGAGCGATCGGGATTTTAGTACATAACAGAATTTAATAAATTACGAAATGAATAATGACGAAATTGCTTTTAGTAAAGTAAATATAATATTAGGTATGTTTGGGGAATTTTTTTTTATTTATATAGGTGCTGATATGTTTTTAAATGGAGATCATTATGAGACAAATACCCATTATAATAGATATTTAATAGATGTTATTTTTCCTCTATCTTGTTTCTTTGTATTAATAACAATCATACCTTTAATATCTAAATTATTTTCTTCAGAAAAAGGTTTAGTTATAACAGGAAACGGTATAATCATTAATGCAATTGCCCCAAATTTTGGTTTAATCAAATGGGAGGACATTAGCAAGATAGATGTAAAAGAAATAATGTCTAAAAAATTTATAATAATCCATATAGTTGATACTAATGTTTATTTAGAGCGAGTAAAAAATCCAGTTTTTTTATTTTTTCTAAAAAGAAAAATTAATAATTATCATTATTTAATTTCGTTCTCTTCAGTATTGCTTTCAATAAATACTGAAGAACTTTTAAGATTGCTTCAACAAAGTTTTAAAGAATATAAAAAACTAGATTCCACAGAAATGAACTAAATTTTCTTATGAATGGTTAACGAAAAATTGAATTCTGTATCAACATATTCAACCAAGCAAAAACAAGCAAAAAACAACATTCTAAAAAAATAATGCTATTTAGGGTTTAATTGTACCTTTGCATTCGAAAATATTCACAGTTTTTATACCAAAAATGAACTTCACTTATCCAAAAAACGAAAAGCTAAAAAGTAAAATCACCATAGATTTGCTTTTTTCCAAAGGTAAATCCGTATCCAAATATCCTTTGAGACTGGTTTTCGTCGAAAGTGATTATGGCATTGTCGAAGATTCGGGTCAAAAAATAAAAATGGGTGTTTCTGTTTCCAAAAAAAACTTCAAACACGCTGTTGATCGTAATTATTTTAAACGCGTACTTCGCGAAACCTATCGTTTAAACAAACATTTGCTCATCGATAATCTTGATAAACCGTATGCTATGATGTTCTTTTATCAAACCAAAGACCGTTTGTCTTACGAGGAAATCAATACCAAGACCATTCAATTGTTTGAAAAATTCATTCTCCAAATGAAAAGCCAAGAATAAGTACATTTGTTTTACACCCTGTTATTATTGATGATTTATTCCTACTTTAGTGCTCTAAAAATAAGTTCCAAATAATGATGAAATCCATTTTCAAAAAGAAATATATAATTCCCATAGTCGCTTCGGCATTTTTGTTTGTAGGCGTTAGTTTCAAAGACAATTTTTTTGAGATTGCAAAACAAATAGAAA
>CAILTC010000323.1 GCA_903837025.1 uncultured Bacteroidota bacterium
GAACAAATTGTTTTCCTCAAAATCATAATAAACACCATTTTCATTAATGCCTTTTTGTATGTTCTTATGATGCTTAATGTAAAATATAAAATCAGTTGCAAGTTTGTTCTCTTCATAATAACCAGTGCTGAATTCAGGTTGATTAATATCTTTCCTTTTAATATTAACAAATCTGGTGTCTTTAATCGAAAATGATTCTATTTTATCCTTAATGAGAAGAATACCTATGTGTTCAGACTCCCGAGCAGGGTTTAGTATTAACTCATCTTTAAAAACATCGTACTTTAAATTTAAGTCATAATAGGGAAGGCCATCATAGCAGACTTCGCCTTTGACAAATTTATCAGCAATATAAAACAGGTTATTTTTTCCTATTGTTTTGTAAGGATTGGAATAAAAAGTTCCGTTGTTTATATCTAGATTTTCTTTTCCTACTGTAGTGTCAAACCAATTATACAGCGAAATTTCAGTGTTTTTTTGACCATAAATTTTCAACCCATTACTTAGGATTATAAGTAAAATTAGTGAAAGGTAGATTTTTGATTTATTGAATAACATTTTCCTATATTGGTAGTTAAAGTGATTTTGTGATTTGTTTTACGAATTTTAACAAATCTAAATATAGTTAATCCAAGTTTATTCAAAAGTAAGTTTAAATATTACAAAAAACAGGTGTTTTGTTATAATTATTTTTTTTAGAAGTGTGTTTGATGCTATTTATTGGTAAACAGACTAATGATTGACAAATTTTTATAGTTTGTTGGGTCAAGTCTTATAATTCATTAAACCAAAAAACCCCGTTTCAAAGTATTGAAACGGGGTTTTATATAAAGAACCTTTAGTAAACTAAGATTGGATTACTCTTGTTTAAGACTCACGTGGAGGTCTTGGTAAAAGTGCTTTTCTTGACACTTTTTCTTTACGTGTTTTTGGGTCTAAACCTAAATATTTAATCATAAATACATCACCCATTTTTACAACGTCAGAAACGTTTTCAGTACGTTCCCAAGCTAACTCAGATACGTGAAGTAAAACTTCATTTCCAGGAACTGCTGTATATTCTACAACTGCACCAAAATCAAGCATTTTAATTACTTTTACTTCGTAAGCTACGTTCATTTGTGGTTTGAAAGTGATCGATTCAATTTTAGCCAATACCGCTGCAATTCCAGCAGGATCAGTTCCTAAAATTTCGATTACCCCTTGCTCATTCACTTCGTTGATTACGATAGTTGTTCCAGTAGCTTTTTGTAATTCTTGAATTACTTTTCCTCCAGGTCCAATCAACGCTCCGATAAAGTTACCAGGAATAGTTCTAGTAATGATTTTTGGAGCATATTCCTTAACATCCTCTTTTGGAGAAGCAAGTGTATCAGTAAGAATTTTAAGAATATGCAAACGTCCGTCACGGGCTTGAGCCAATGCAGCTTCCATAATCTCATATTTCAATCCGTCAATTTTTATATCCATCTGACAAGCTGTAATTCCTTCTGAAGTTCCAGTTACTTTGAAATCCATATCTCCTAAATGATCTTCATCACCTAAAATATCAGATAAAACAGCATAACGATCTCCGTCAGTAATTAATCCCATTGCAATTCCAGAAACAGGACGAATCATTTGAATACCAGCATCCATTAAAGATAAAGTACCCGCACAAACAGTAGCCATTGAAGACGAACCGTTCGATTCTAATACTTCAGAAACAACACGAATTGTATAAGGACAATCTGCAGGAATCATATTTTTCAACGCTCTTTGCGCTAAGTTTCCGTGACCTACTTCTCTTCTTGAAGTTCCTCTCAAAGGACGAGCTTCTCCTGTAGAAAATGGAGGGAAATTATAGTGCAAGTAGAATTTTTCTTCTCCTTGTTGAGATGGAGAATCAATTTGGTTGGCTTCTCTTGAAGTTCCCAATGTGGCTGTTGCCAATGCTTGAGTTTCTCCACGTGTAAATAATGCAGATCCGTGTACAGATGGTAAATAATCTACTTCACACCAAATTGGTCTGATTTCTGTAGTTTTTCTACCGTCAAGACGTGTTCCTAAATCTAGGGTTACGTTACGAACTGCTTCTTTGTTAGTTTTGTAAAAATATTTACCTACTAAATCACCGTTTTCAGCTAATTCTTCTTCTGTAAACAAAGCTTTAACTTCTTCTTTTACTGCGTCAAATGAAGCGGTACGTTCTTGTTTAGAAGAACCTTTGCTTGCAATTGCATAGATTTTATCGTAAGCTGCTGCTTTTACTTTAGCATAAATAGCGTCATCTGTTTTTTCAGTTTCGTATGTGCGAACTTCTTTTTTTCCAAAAGCATTTGCTAATCTTTCTTGAGCAGCAATTTGATTTTTGATATGTTCGTGAGCAAATTTAATCGCGTCTAACATTTCAGCTTCTGAAATCTCTTTCATTTCTCCTTCTACCATTGCGATAGAATCAGTTGAAGCTCCA
>CAILTC010000324.1 GCA_903837025.1 uncultured Bacteroidota bacterium
TGCTGCTAATGATTACGGAACAGGCAGAGCCTGTTCCGAGGGGCACCCCACTTTTTTTGTATTTTTGTTAATCATAATGAGGGATAATCTTGTTAATTTTATACTGGTTTTTAATTGTTTTTTTTTAATTTAAACATTAAAACTATTCCGAAGGTAGCTACATTTTGGATGTATTTTTATTTTCTAAAGCTTAACTTAATTCAATAAATGGATTTTGTTAAAAAGATAAGAAACTGGTTTAAGTGTTAATTTGTCCTTATTAAGGAACATTTGTTACTTTTTTTAACGATCAGTATTTTCATAATGTTCTTATTTTGTAATAATTATTATTGTAAATTTAGATGTTATTTGAATGTCATAAGTTTCTTTGTAAAAGTTAAAAATGTTGTGAATTAGCCCAATAAAATCACTTTGAATGGATCCTATTATTTATAAAAATATAAAAAAAATTAGAGAACTTAAAAATCTCACACGGGAGCATGTTGCCGATGAGTTAAACATGAGCACAAGTGGTTATGGTAAGATTGAAAGGGGAGAAGTAGATTTGACTATTTCTAAATTAATTAGAATTGCTCAGGTTTTTAATGTGAGTATTGATTTTATTTTTAGGTTTGATGTTTCTCTTTTTTTTGATGAATCAAAATCAAATTAAAGAATCAAACCAGATTGCATTGTTCGCGATTTACGTTCATAAATTAAAATTCTAATCTTAGAATTTTATATACTTAAAAAACCAGTCATTTACGACTGGTTTTTTTATTTCTAAACAATTTTAAGTTTTGTGTTTTCGACTTTCTTTAAAGGAACTTCATTATATATTTTGCATTACGGGTTATTAATTTTACTCGTAATAATTTGCTTTTAGTTTTGATTTCGTTTTTAATCCTGCTGATTTTATTTTTTTTGAGGTATCAAACTCCCTGTTTTTGGACAATTTTTATTAAAATGATTAACGAAATTTTCAGCATCAATTCTTCTACTTTTTGTTATTTCAAAAGAGATGAAATTGTTTTTCTTAAGTAAAAAAAACTTGTATTTGAATTGTTTGATGTAAAAACTCATAATGATAAAAAGGAAACTTATAAGGTATAAATTCAATTGCATTGTTTGGGAGAATGTGTTGTATTTTAGGTAAAGCAACACCAATAGAGCTAAAATAAATATTAGATAATTCAACGAATATTTTTGTGTTTTGATGAAAGATATTTTGCTAATACTTTCATTTTTAACGGTATATTTCTGCTTGTTAATCGTTATTGAAATCTCTTTCGGATTGATTTCTCCAAAACTATTTTTATAATTGTTATTCATGTTTTTAAATTTTACTTTTTTAAAAAAAAATTAAAGATTAACATATTGATTGTTTAAAAAATCCTCAATTAATGATTCGTCATTCTCCCCTTTTTTTATTTTTAATGAGCTACTTTCCCCATAGCATGTAACTATAAATTTGTTATAAATTAAATCATATTTTAAAATCAAAAAACCAGCAGATAATCCTTTAGTCAAAATTTCACTATGAATGATATCTGTACTAAAGATGATCGGTTTTTTTTCCTCATTAACGATATATTTTAAAACCTTCATGATGATTTTGTTGTATTAAAAATCAATTACTGACAAAGGGTGTCAGTAATTGATTTTAATTCATTATTATAGCTCATTAAATGAATGGCTAGTAATGACTATTGATAAAAAATGTGAGTATTAAAATTAGACTTACATATCCCTTTCCCCAAAGGGTTTTTATCAAAATTTAACTGAAATAAATGGTTTCAGCTAACAGGACAAAATTAGAAAAGGTGTCTTTTTTATTAATCTTAAAAAAGTTGTAATTTGTCCTTTATGATAAATAGATTTCCTGTTTTAGGTATATTTTTTAACAGTTGAAAATACTGTTTGAAGTACTATCAAAAAGGGGAGAATAGAAAATGAATATTAAGTATTGTTCGATTGAAAATCGGTGTAATATTCAAACGGACCATTGCCAGTAATATTTTTAAAACTTCTATAAAAAGGATCATACGAAGAAAAACCTACTTTTTCGCTTAAGCTGTTTAAAGTGTTGGTTTTTAACAAATCTTCTTTGATTAATTTTGTTGCATAATGTATTCTTATGAGTTTTTTGAATTCGATAAAGGTGACTTTAGAGTGATATTTAAACAAATAAGATATGTGACTTTTAGGGATACCAAGGGCATTTGATATGTCATCTAAAGTTATGCCCGGTTTAATTAATAATTCATCTTCAAGTGCTATTTGTTCTAATTTTTCTATATACTTCAAAAGATTATGATCTATTTTGGTTTTCAAATTTCTATCCTGTTCGCTATTGAGGACTATTTTGGGAGAAAATGTCCAAATAGAATCAAGTAGTATTTTAGACTTTTTATTGTCCTTAATCTTTTCATTAAGTATTTCGTATCCATATAATATTTCTGGACACCATATTATTTTTGTACAAA
>CAILTC010000325.1 GCA_903837025.1 uncultured Bacteroidota bacterium
ATCCTTTCGAGTCAAATTTTGCATCTCCTTTCCAATCCGAACGGAAAACAGCTTCGTCAAGCATTGCCCACATAAATCCTCCAGCAAATAGTGGACTTTGTCTGTAGCGCGTCCAGAAATCTTCTAATCCTGCACCCAATCCATTGTCGTAAGTTCCGTGCATAAATTCTGTTGGAAAAAACACATTTTCACCCGAATTAAAACGGTGCATTCCCGTTAAATACGTTGGGTAATGATGCGTATCCCAGCCATTAAAATCAGCCCAAGGATGTATTACGATTCTTTTTTGAGGATCAAATTGACCAAAAACTTTATCTACATCATAATTCCAACCGCCTTCATTTCCATTATCCCAAATAATTACTGACGGATGATTAACATCACGAGTCACCATTTCTTGAACTAATTTGGTTCCTAATTTGGTGTCATACGAATTTTGCCAACCTGCCAATTCATTCAAAACAAAAAGTCCTAATGAATCACAAACTTCAAGAAAATGTTCGTCGGGCGGATAGTGGTTACGCACGGCATTCATGTTCATATCTTTCAGTAAATTCCCGTCTAATAAGCTAATTCTCTTACTGGTGCTTCGTCCGCCTTCCGGCCAAAAAGAATGTCGATTGATTCCTTTCATGATAATTTTGGTACCATTCATATAAATCCCATCTTGTTTTTTGAACTCTAAAGTTCTAAAACCAATTCTTTTTTCCAATTGGTGAAGTACCGTTCCGTTTTGCTTTAGAACCAATTCTAAATTATATAAGTTTGGTGATTCTGGATCCCAAGTTTTTATGTTTTTCCATTGGGCAGCAATCGTTTCTTTGGTGCTTTTTGCTTTAATTGGAAAAGTAAAAGAAGGGAATTTTTCTCCATCCAAACCTTTTAATGTCGCTTCTACAACAGCATTTTTTGGAATATCCCGAAGATCCATATCGATGGTAATAGAACCATCCATTTTCGGATTTACAGCAATGTGCGTTATATGTGTTTTAGGCGCTACTTCTAACCATACCGGACGGTATATTCCTCCAAAAAGCCACCAATCTGCTTTGCGTTCGGCCGCATTTACGGATGAATTTGCAGAATGTTTCGAAATATGAACTTCCAATAAATTCTTGGAACCATAATTCAATAAAGCTGAAATATTATACTTAAATTCATAAAAACCACCTTGGTGAATTTCGCCAGCGAGTTTTCCGTTAATCTTAACTTCAGTGTCGGTCATTGCTCCGCCAAAGGCAATAAGAATTTCTTTGTCTTTGTAATTTTGAGGAACTTCGAATTCATATTTATAAAAACCTTCTTCTTTGCTGGGCTCTTTTTCGTTGAGTTCTTTGTACCATCTGCCGTATGTATAGGTTCCAAAACCTTCTAATTCCCATTGAGACGGCACATTTATTTTTGACCAAGTTTTACTGTGATTTCCATCGGTACAATAAAAATCCCATTGTACAGGATGCTCAAAGTCTTTTCCAGAAAGCATTATTTTTTCGGTTTGTTGGGCACAACTGTTTAAAGTAAAAAAGAAAGAAAGTGCTGCAAAAACAATCGATTGAAAGGCGTTTTTTAATATCATAAGTTTAGTTATTCGAAAGAATTAATTCCCGTCCGGTTTTGTAGTTTCAAAACGCGGACTCATTGGTAATTTCCAATTAGAAAAAGAATTTGGGGTTCTCGGATTATAAGTAGGAGTTTGTTTTGTTATAAAATTCTCTAAAGGAATTCCAAGATCTCGGATTCCTTTTATCACGCAAAGTGCCACTTCATTAGCACCAAAGCTATTAAAATGAGTGTTATCTTCTAAAGCTTTTTCTTGACCTGGAAAAGTATTTACAGGATATTGCACAAACGCTTTTCTAGATATTTCATCGCCCCAACTTTCGTATAATTGAGTTGTCATTTCGGTAACGTCAATTAGAGTAACGTTACTTTTTTTAGCCACAGCACGCATGGCATCAGGAAATTCACCATGGGTAGGTTTCAATTTTCCATCGGCATTAAAAGCGCGGCGTTGAGTTGGCGTTGACAAAATAGGAATGGCTCCTTTTTCTCTGGCGGACTGAACGAATTCTGCAAGCAAATCCGAATACGATTTCCATGGACCATTTTCGTCTCCTTTTATTTTTTCATCATTATGTGCAAACTCAATAATCAAATAATCACCAGGTTTTATCAAAGACAGAATCTTTTTTAATCTGCCGCTGGCCTTAAATGAACTCAATGCCGATCCCGAAACAGCGTAATTTGCCACAACAATTTGGTCATTAAAATACTGAGTTATAAATTGTCCCCATGACGCCCAAGGTTCAATGTCTTGATCTGTAACGGTAGAATCTCCCGCCAAAAAAATGGTTGTCAGATTAGTTACTGGAATAATTTCGATTTTCTCAATAACTACCGATCCCAAAAATTCTAGGGTAAGTTTATTATCCCAATTCAAATCGCCGAGTTCTCGTTCTTTAAGACTAATAGAAGTTGCGTTGTCTATTTTTGTAGTCCTTACATTTACATTAAATGTTTTCG
>CAILTC010000326.1 GCA_903837025.1 uncultured Bacteroidota bacterium
CGTTATGCTTATACGTAAAACGCTTTCCGCTATGCAAACGAACACCATCAATAATACAAGCGTGCGCATCTACATCGTACACAATTACGTCATTTCGAGTCACCAAAGCATCAATAATCGACACCATTCCTTGGTAACCAAAATTCAATAAATAAGCCGATTCTTTCATGACAAAAGCAGCCAATTCTTGTTCCAATTGCTCGTGGTATTTCGTGTGACCGCTCATCATACGGGCTCCCATTGGGTAAGCCGCTCCATATTGTTGTGCAGCTTCGGCATCCGCTTTCCGCACTTCTGGGTGATTAGCAAGCCCGAAGTAATCGTTCAAACTCCAGTTCAAAATCTCTTTCCCCTGAAACTTCATTCTTGGTCCCAAATCGCCTTCCAACTTTGGAAAAACAAAATAACCTTCTGCTTGAGAAGCCCATTTTCACAATGGACCTTTATTGTTTTGAATTCTTTCGAATAAATCTTTTACCATAATATAGTGAAGTATTATATTTTTTTAAGAGAGTGCAAAAATAATTATTTATAATTTATTATAGTCTCGAAACCAAATTTATTTTCAGGAGCAATTTCCTGCTTTCCATTACAATCTTTTTTTATAAAATCTTTTTTTCCAAGACCTTGCAGGAACTTCCGTTGGTCGTTCTGCAAAGTCAGAAAAAAATAGCTTTTCTCAAAAAAAGGATTTCCATTTCAATCTGGGCTAGGCATCCGATTTTACAATAAAATTTTTTATATTTGATTTAGATAATAAAACAATTCACATTATCTAAATATTAGTAAAAAATGGCATTCCTTAGTAGATGTTTAGATGTAATGTATTAACAAAAGTCCAACCAAAAATTAAAAGGAAATAAACATGAATAAATTAGTCTTTTGGGTGCGTTTATCAAATATATCAGCGGTGATTGGAATAACAATTGGTATCATAAAGCGAAATTTTGAAAACAGAATTGCGAATTTCATTCCATTCATTTTAATAGCTGTTTTGTCAATATTTACATATTTGTTATCAGAGATTTTTAAATTTATAATTAAAAAAAGAAAAAATGACATCTAATAGAATTAAATTTTACGATTCAGCAGTATCCTATTTATTTATAATTGGCCTTATTTCTGACATAATAAATACTTTTTTGTTTAATAACTATATACCATCAATATTTTTAGAATATTTTTTTTGGCTCAGTTTAGGACTTTATGGTGGATTTAATTTATGCAAATGGGAGGTTAAAAAAATTCTTAAACAATAAAATTTTCGCTACTAGGTTAAGAACCCGCTCTTCAGAGTGTTCTTTAAAAAACCAGCCCAAGCTCTGCAAAGTCTAGATAAGTCCTAACTACAAAATAAGCTCGTGATTGCTGTGCAAAGTCTCCCGACTTCGTAACCATTTCAAAAAGCAATTAATTCAAATATTAATTTATTGTAAGATTTCCATTTCTATCCAGACACGATATTTGTTTTACCAAGAAACTTTGTACATTTAGGCAAAGTTCAGAATGTTTAATAATACTGCAAGGTCGGGAAAACATAGCAGAACAGAACGTGCTTTTAAAAAAAACTCCTGAGAGCGATGGATAAATCCCTTTAATTTGATAAAAATTAAAATTTAAAAAAATGAAAGAAATAATTCCAATGTTTTTTGCTTTAATTATATTTATCTTTTTATTTATTATATCCAGCTATTCTTTAAAAAAAGATAAAGAACAAGAAGAAAAAGAAAAAATAGATGGTA
>CAILTC010000327.1 GCA_903837025.1 uncultured Bacteroidota bacterium
AGGTCAATGAAGGAATGATCGTAAAAATAGTGTCTCAAGAAAATGAGACCGTCAACGTAAAAATAATTAACTAAGATGAAGAAATTAAATATAAAAACGAGAACAGCTAGCAGCAAATGGATCTTAGCGATAGTATTGACTATATTGTTTCAGGTACGAACATTTGCAGGTGATATAGGCGATTTTGGCGGAGGTGCTAACCCTACAGATGCAGCTGCGGCTCCTATAGATGGTTATGTATGGGTTTTGATGGGAATTGGGATTGCTTTTGTATTCTTTAAATTCAAAGCTATTAAAATCGAAAAGATATAGAGTGTTTATTTTACCTCTCAACAAAACTTCTTCAGCAATGGAGAAGTTTTATTATTTAGAATAGACCCGAAATTGATTTAGGATACGCCAATTTCCATTAGTTGGGAATTAATTTAAAATTAATTCTCGCCTTCCCTTTCGATTAATAGAATTGTTTTATTTTAGATTTTTACAGTATTCTTGTGGTGTCATAGTCGTAATCGATTTAAAACTACTGTAAAAAGGCTTATAAGAGGAAAAACCTACGACTTTTGCAAGAGATTCTAATGTGCTTGTTTTGAGAAAATCGTTTTCCAAAAGTGTGATGGCATCTTGAATTCGAATCGTTTTTTTGTATTCTACAAAGGTTAGATTACAATTGTATTTAAAAACATATAACAGATGAACAATTGGAATGTGAAGCTTTTTGGCAAAATCTTCCAAGGTGAGTAAAGGGTCTCGAAATGTATGGGTGTTAAAGGATAGATTTTCGATTTGTTGAATGTAATTGTTTAAATTAGTGTTTACAAGGTCTGAAATCTTGAGGTCTTTTTGGTTCGTAATTTCTGTTGTTATATTCAAAATCCAAACCGTATTTAATAGTACTTCCTCTTTTTTAGAGGTCTCCGTTTTTGCTTTTATTAAATCATAACCATACAGTAATTCTGGAGTCGCGAGCATTTTGGTAAAAAAAATCAGCCAAAATACGGATGAAATCCCCATTTGATAATTGTTTCCTTCGTTGTTGTAATTAAAATCGTTGGTGATATAAACGATAATAATAATTAATCCTTGAATCAAGGTGCCTATATACAGATACAAAGTCCAATTTTTGATAGTTTTATTTTGCTTGATAAGCAATGGTATGTCACTTTTTTTAGACCAAATATTTTGAATTAATAATCGGTAACCTAAAAAGTTATAGATCAAATAGCAAAATAACAATAGGGTAATATATAAAATCCGAACGCTTCGATCGTACTCGTAATGGTATTGGAAGTTAAAGGCAAACAGTCCAACTATGACAGAAGGCGCAATAAAATGAATCAAATCTTTAGGTTGCCATTTTTTGTTAAAAACTAAATCTCTGAAATACAAATACATACAAACTATCATTAATATTAAAAAATAGATGTACATAAAGGTAAAGATCTGATTTGGAATCTTTTCAAAGTAAATAGAAAAACCACGTATCATATAACGGATTGAAAGCAAGGTCAAGAAAACAATTAAATACTTATTGAGTATACAATTAGTTTTGTGTCTAAATACTGCAATTGTAGTGGTAATCAAGCCAACAATGCCCGTCATTAAAGTTAACAAATTGATTAGCATATTTTTTAGGATAATTTTCCAGATATAGTGGGGTTACTAAAAGGAATTTACTCCACAAAGAAACAACTTTTTCTGATTATTGCAAGAACTATCAGTGGTCAAAATAACGGCATAGCTATTCAAAACAATAGAAAAAGAATTATAATCACTAATAAAATGGTTTTGGTTGAGCTAAAACACCTAAATTTTTGTCAAATACACGGCATTCGCAGTAATATTGACGGCATAGCCCGCAATCTGAAAAGACTATTGTTTAGTATCTTAACTTTGTGAATTAATTTTTGAAGAAAAGAATAGTCATTATAAAGAAAGTGGATCTGTAGGTAGGTCTTAGATGTCTTTTTAAGAAATAAATTTATATAATAATAACCCTTAACTATTTTAAAAATGAAATTAAAACTTTTTTCACCTGTGATTTTACTCGTTCTAATATCACTTCAAGTATGTGCCCAATCATCAGTAAATGAACACGGAAAACAGACGCCAGCAGTTACTAATGAAGTTCAAGCAAAGTTTAATTTGATAGATGCGAATTTAGATGAAAAGGCAAGTAAAAATTACAATGTTACTATGGTAACCAATGACTATTCGATTCCTAATAATCCTTCGGAAATTTATGCAGTTGACACAACGATTTCATCAATCACCTTAAATTTACCATTAATTTCAACGTTGCCTTATGGCGGGAAAGCTATTATAACCATTTCGGATTTTACGGGTAATTCCTCAATTAATAGCATCACTATAATGACAAATGGTTCTGATACTATTCAAGGAAGCTCCTCTTTTTTAATAAATACGGGTTATGCAACAATAACATTAATGGCTATTCCGAATGTGAATTATTGGATTTTAAAGTAGTCTTATCTTCATGAAAGATACATTTTAGCTAGTCAACAGAATGTTTTTAGACTTTCTAACTTGATGCAATATTCCGAATTTAAAAAGCTTTAATCGAAAAGGAAAGCGGAAAACAAAAATTGGCTTCGATGAATCAAGGCAAAAAATAAAGGATTATAAAAAGGTATAAAAAAAATACGCAGCAAAAAAATACAATATTTTCTTATTCTTTTAAAAATAGGAAGTAGTCAAAATAACGGCATAAGTATTCAAAACAACGGCATAACTTTTTTAAAATAACAGCGAAAAAGTTTTAATTGTCAAAAACATAGTTTTGTTAGAGTTATATTCTATTTTTTCTTGTAAAATACACGGCATTTTCTGTAATATTGACGGCATAACTTAGCATTTTAAAAGGCTGTTGTTGTTTCCCATATCTTTGCAACTTAATTATAAAACAAGGACGACAATTATGAAAAAATTAATACTTTTAATTATTGCATTAAGTGCTATTCAAGTTTCTGCACAAGTAGGGATTGGTGTCTCCACTGCAAACATTGATGCTTCGGCACAATTAGAAGTGGCTTCCAATAATAAAGGGTTTTTAGCGCCGCGTATGACGGAGTCCGATCGTAGCAACATTAATAGTCCAGCTTCTGGATTATTGGTGTATCAAACGGATGGTGCAATAGGTTTTTATTTTTATGATGGGACTATTTGGAAACAAATTTTAGGATTATTGTCTAGTGGAACAGCAAATCAGGTGTTGACATCTGATGGTGCAGGAAGTACTAGTTGGTCAACATTACCTGTTGTGACAAGTTTAACATTTGTAGATTTAACAACAAATCAAACCATTGAGGGCACGAAAACATTTAGTTCAGATTTGAATGTGGATGGTAATTCAATGTTCAATTCGGATATTTTTAATGCAGGTTCAATAACTTCAGCTGCTTTCGTTAAAAATGAAGGTACTTCATCACAATTCTTAAAAGCAGATGGTAGTGTAGATGATAATAACTACATTACTGCTGCTGCAGCTGCCACGGTAAATGCCTTAAAAGCAAACATCGCTTCGCCAACTTTTACGGGAACGGTTTCGGGAATCTCCAAATCAATGGTAGGTTTAGGAAATGTGGATAACACAAGTGATGCTAATAAACCCATTTCAAATGCTACACAAAGTGCCTTAGGTTTAAAAGAAAGTACAGCCAATAAATCTGACGATGCTACTTTAGCAGATGAAACGGGTGTGAAATTCCCAACACAATTAGCAGTTAAGACGTATGTTGATTATCAAGTATCAGCTGTTGGTTCTAATTTTGTAGATTTAACAAATAATCAAACCATTGCTGGTAATAAATCATTTAGTTCTAATTTGAACGTAAACGGTACAACCAATCTTAGAAATACAAATAGCTCAAGTTTAAACGTTTTGGGTGATTCAAATTTTAGTGGAAATATTACAAATGCAGGTCAAATCACTTCAGTTGCTTTTATAAAATCAGGAGGAACAGCTACACAGTTCTTAAAAGCAGATGGTACTGTAGATACAAATACTTATTTGACTTCATCAGGTAGCGCAACCAATGTTTCAGGTATTGTTGCAATTGCTAACGGAGGTACAGGAGTTTCAACAATTACAGGAATGGTTAAAGGAAATGGCACAAGTCCAATGACAGTGGCAGTGCCAGGTACTGATTATATAGCACCAGTTAACATAATACCTCAATATCGCGTCACTCTTGGTAGTAATGCAGGGATTAATACAACAAGTGGTTATAGCGTTTCAATAGGAAGAAATGCAAATCAATATTGGAATGGTAGTTATAATACTGCTGTCGGTTCATTTACTTTAGAAACAATTACGACTGGTAGTTACAACCAAGCATTCGGAGATTTTGCTTTACAAAAAAGAACTTCCGGATCATATGGAACTGCTATTGGAGCTTATGCATTACAAAATTTAACAACAGGTTCTTTTAATACTTCATTAGGAACTTTTGCAGGTAATTTAATAACAATTGGTACACAAAACACTCTTATAGGTCATGGTACTAATCCTAGTGCCGATAATGGTATAAACCAAATTGTTATTGGATATAATGCAACTGGTACTGGAGATAATACGGTTCAATTAGGAAATTCGGCTATAACTAGCGTAAAAACGAGCGGAAGACTAACTGCAGGAGCAGTTACTTATCCTAATACAGATGGAACGAGTGGACAAGTGCTTTCAACTAATGGCAGTGGAGTTGTGATTTGGTCAAATCCAACACAAGTAATTACAGAAGCTGCCGATGAATTTACAGCACAAGCTGGGGATGTCGGTTTTACTTTAACACATATTCCTGCTAGTATTAGTAAAGTTAAAATGTTTATTAATGGAATTAGAATAAGTAATACTGCTTATAGTTTTAATGGTACTAGTTTAACATATGATCCAAGTTTGAATGGGAATTATGCCATTTCTGTTTTAGATAGGATTCAATTTGATTATTCTTATTAATTGATACAAGAGCAAATAATTAGGAATGAATATCAACCACTTGGTATAATCAAAGCGGAATAGAAAAAATAGAGCGTTTATAGTTAATTCAAGTTCATGAATGAAGTGAAAAACAAGAAGTAAGGGCTTCTTATAAATTTAATACCAATGAAAAAAATATATATTTATTTCATGCTATTCCTCTTCGGATTAAGCATTCAAAGTGTTCAGGGGATGCAAATCTTTGTGAAAACACTAACTGGAAAAACGATTACGCTAGAGGTAGAGCCGTCTGATTTAATCGATAATGTGAAACAAAAAATTCAAGATAGGGAAGGAAGACCTCCTGATATGCAACGTTTAATTTTTGCCGGGAAACAACTTGAGGATGGTCGTACCTTAGCGGATTACAACATTCAAAAAGAGTCTACGCTTCACTTGGTAACTCAGAATTATAATATAATGGCTGTGGCATCGGACTCGGGTTTTAACATCAAGTCTGGCACTATTATTTGTGCAGATGGTTTAGATATTACTCCTTCTTCTAATTTTAGTCTTACTTCAAGTCTTTCGCTAAGTAGCACAGTGAGTAACAGCACGACCATTCCTCATATTAATAGAAGTTATCAATTTAGTACGACCACGAATCCTTTTAGTGGTGATTTAAAAATAAATTACAATGACACTGAGTTGAATAGTCTTGTTGAAAGTGATTTAAAAATACTTTACAACGATGGTAGTTCTTGGAATATTGATAATAGTAGTACAAATGATGCTACAATTAACTATGTGAGTACCACTTTTGGTGCTAAATCATTAAACGAATTGTCGCTAGCGGCAGCTTGTTCAGGATTCTTGTGGGCAGCAAATAGCGGAACAACCGATTGGCATACTGCCGATAACTGGTCTTGTAAAATAGAGCCTATTTCATCATCGGATGTGGTTATCAATGCTGGAGGAATTCAGCCTCTACTTGCAACTGATGTAGCTATCAATTCGTTAACGATCGATTCAGGTGCTATTTTAACAGTTCCTTCAGGATTGAATCTTACGGTTAGCAATTACATTCATAATTCAGGAACTTTGACGGTAGCAAATAATGCGAACCTGATTCAGGTTGATGCCGTAGCGAATACAGGAGATATCATTGTTCACCGTGATTCCGCACCTATCGTGCGATTGGATCACACCTTATGGTCATCGCCAGTAACAGGGGACGAAACGGTACAACAATTTTCTCCGAGTACCTTAGCCACACGTTTTTATACCTATACAACAGCTAGTGATACATACACTTCTATTTTAGCAGCATCAACGTTTACAGCCGGAAAAGGAGTTGCTGTTCGTGCTCCCAATAACCAAACAGCTATTACTCCAACAGCGTGGTCGGGTACTTTTACAGGAATTCCAAATAATGGTGCAATTCCTTTTACTTTAGATACAACAAGCTCAGGTTATAATTTAGTGGGGAATCCGTATCCGTCCACCATTGATGCGGCAGCTTTTATAGCTGGGAATCCAAATATTGATGGAACCTTATATTTTTATGCGCATAGTTTATCTATGGATGCAAATGGTATTTTTCCCTCAGGGACTAATTATGCCACCTGGAACGGAACAGGGGTTGCTTCATCCACTCGTATCGATGGTGATGTTCACCTTGTACCAGTTGCGCCATCAGGAACTATTCAGGTAGGGCAAGGTTTTTTTGTAAAAGCGACTGCTTCAGGAACACTTAACTTTACCAATGCGATGAGGGTTGCCAATAATGCGAATCAAACTTTTAGAACAGCGGCTGTCGAAAAAGACCGTTTGTGGTTAAACCTAAAAACAGGAACAGGAACGGATATTAATCAAATCCTAGTGGGTTATATTGACGGAGCTACCCAAGGTGTTGACCGCAATTTTGATGGACTGTCTTTTGGTAACACCGGAAGTTCATTATCATCAAAAATAGCTGGAGACGATTACGCCATCCAAGGACGTAGCTTGCCTTTTGATTCGAGCGATAGTGTTCCCTTAGGATTCAAGGCTGCAACAGCTGGCAATTACACCATAGCATTAACCAATAGCGACGGATTGTTTGCAGGAAATCAAGAAGTGTATCTTAAAGATAACCTTATTGGAATAGAACAAAACATCAAAGTTTCTCCTTATACCTTTACAAGTCAGGCAGGAACATTCGACGCTCGTTTTTCTTTGGTTTACGCCAAGACATTAGGGGTTTCTTCAAATCGATTTACGCCAAATTCGGTGCTTGTTTACAAAGAAGGAGAATGGTTTACTGTAAAATCAAATGGTATTACGATGAAAGAAGTTTCTGTTTATGATATGGCAGGACGATTGATTTTTAATCAATCCGGAATCAATGCAGCAACAACAGTTTTAAAAGGACTTTCACAGGTCAATGAAGGAATGATCGTAAAAATAGTGTCTCAAGAAAATGAGACCGTCAACGTAAAAATAATTAACTAAGATGAAGAAATTAAATATAAAAACGAGAACAGCTAGCAGCAAATGGATATTCGCAATAGCATTGACTGTATTGTTTCATTTGACAACATTAGCCGATCCGGGAGATTTTGGCGGAGGTGCTAACCCTGCAGATGGACCGGCAGCTCCTATAGATAGTTATGTATGGGTTTTGATGGGAATTGGGATTGCTTTTGTATTTTATAAATACAGGGCAGTAGCCAAGAAAAGCAAAACGAGTAGCGTTTCATAGTAAAATAATGCGTTTTTTGTTGCTATAGATTTTTTAAAACCTTACCAACAAGAGAGATTTTAAAAAGGAAGAAGGTGTAAGATTTAGTTCTTGCGCCTTTTTTTGTGCGCCTATGGGTTAATTCCAAAATAATATAAAAAAAACACCCTGAAAGAGAGTGTTATTAATAATGTTAACATGTACATGTTTAGTAGAATCTTTTTTAAGTCTTTTAAACAGGCTAATTTAGTGACC
>CAILTC010000328.1 GCA_903837025.1 uncultured Bacteroidota bacterium
ATATTCCGCTTCAATGGCTTGCAATGTTGGGTTAGTGTTCGAACCTGTTAAGTTATAAAAAATCCCAGTGGATCTACCTAAATCAACTCCACTTATTTCTAATGCCAACACCGTATTTTCGAAAGTAGGCTTAGCAGGATTGTTTGCTATTTTTTCAATTTCTTGATCGTTAACTGTTAAACTATATTCGAATGCTGGCTTGAAATGTTCGTCTTTTATTAAATTAAACATTGGAGCCTGATACTGCAAGCTGCTTTTTTGCAAAAGTGGATTTGTCATTTTAACGGTTTTATTTTGTGCAGAAAGTGTTTGAATTTGCATCGAAGCAAATAAAGACAAAGAGCTTACCACAATTATTTTTGAAAAATTTCTCATAATGATTTTATTTTTGTGGCATAAAAATAATCAAAATAAAGAATATAAAAACGATGCGTCCTTATATAATTATAAAATACAATTTCAATACTCGATCAATTATGTATTTTTAGAAAATCAGAATTCAGTTCAATAGAAATCATTCTTTGTTCATTGCCCAAATAACTTTGTACCTTTGCATTTCAAAATTATTTTTTATGCGCATTGATATTATTACCGTTTTACCCGAATTGTTACGAAGTCCGTTTGAAGCTTCGATGATGAAACGTGCCATTGACAAAGGAATTGTAGAAGTTCACTTTCATAATTTACGCGATTACACAACAAATAGACAAAAAAGCGTAGATGATTATCCTTATGGTGGCGGTGCCGGAATGGTGATGAATATACAACCTATCGACGATTGCATCACCCATTTGAAAAGTGAAAGAACCTACGACGAAATCATTTATATGTCGCCAGACGGGGAAACTTTGAACCAGAAAATGGCCAATACCATGTCGATGTATGAAAATATTATTATCCTTTGCGGACATTATAAAGGAGTCGATCAGCGCGTTCGGGATCATTTTATTACCAAAGAAATCTCGATTGGCGATTATGTTTTAAGCGGTGGCGAATTGGGCGCCTTGGTTTTATGCGATTCTTTAATCCGATTAATACCTGGAGTTTTGAGTGATGAAACTTCGGCATTGACGGATAGTTTTCAGGATAATTTACTTTCGGGACCCATTTATACTAGACCTGCTGATTATAAAGGATGGAAAGTTCCTGAGATTTTGACCAGCGGAAATTTTGCCAAAATAGACAAATGGCGCGAAGATATGGCGTATAAACATACAAAAAATAGACGTCCAGATTTGTTGGAAGAAAATAATTTATAATTCATAATTCATAATTCATAATTATTTTTTACTTTTGCACCCTCATTAGACCAACCTCTGGCGAAATCCGTGAATGTTGCTCTTTTTAAAACCATAATAAAAAAATAAAAATGGCAGATTTAATGAAATTCGTTAAAGACGAATTTGTAACAAGAAAAGATTTCCCTGTTTTCGGAGCTGGTGATACTATCACAGTTTACTACGAAATTAAAGAGGGCGAAAAAACAAGAACACAGTTTTTTAAAGGTGTTGTTATTCAAAGAAGAGGTTCAGCTAATACTGAAACTTTTACTATTCGTAAAATGTCAGGTGCAATTGGAGTTGAGCGTATCTTCCCAGTAAACTTGCCAGCTTTGCAAAAAATTGAAATCAACAAAAAAGGTCATGTACGTAGAGCTAGAATTTTCTACTTCAGAGAACTTACTGGTAAAAAAGCTAAGATTAGAGATAAAAGAAGATAGTCAGCTATTTCTTTACTACAAAACTCCCAATTTATTTGGGAGTTTTTTTTTGATAAAAATGATACAATTTCATACAGAAAAACTACATGTCATTTTTCGTTAAATACTTTTTATTTTAAATTTCGACAAAAATGAGCACTTCCCATAAATAATTCTTTTTTAGCAAATTAAAAACCTCTAATTTCATAATTTTTTAAACTAAAT
>CAILTC010000329.1 GCA_903837025.1 uncultured Bacteroidota bacterium
ATATCCTGAGGAAGCCGAATATGCCTTTATTGAATTTTGTCGTCGATTTGAGAAAAATGTGATTCAAAAAGCTGAAATATATTCTTCAAAATTTGGTTATAGTGAAGTTATAGCTTTGGAAATAGCCCATTGTGCTTTTGCTCGAGTTTGGAAATACCCCAGTTTTACCTTGAAAAAAGCAAAAAGTAAAGATGTTAATAAGGCAATATTATTATGGTTATACCCAATAATGTACACACAACTGTTAAAATATGGTGAACAAAACACTTGTGCCGACCCAACAATTGATGAAGATTTATCAATCATAACTGATTTGGATGAACTTATAAATAAAACGTCAAATAGTGATGATGTAGAACACAAAAAAAAACTAAAAATTAAATTGGAAATTCTCAATGATGCTTTTATTGGCCTAAGTGAAAAACAAAAAATCATTTACCTAACTTATAAAGCATACGAAGTACCGGGTAAAAATATTCCAAGAAGTATCAGTAAAAAATTACAGGACACACTTGAACTAACTCAAGGCACAATAAGATTATATAAAAGAGATGCAAATCTTCATGTTGAAAATTATATAACGCAAAGAAATGGCAGATAATAAAAAACATATTTTCGATTTAGAAACTTTAGATTATTATCTAGGTTCTACCGGTTTTATATGCCCTACAAATCAGCAACAATTAGATTTGTTTGAAAAACTCTATGAAGATTTTGACTTTAAATTAAAAGAGGCTTCAATTGATGTTACAGCTATTATAAACAATCAATTAACCAAAAAGTCAGTTTTCCGACTTTTAAAAGATGATGAGAAAAATGAAATCAATGAATTAAAGATGGCTGCAAGAAAAGGAAGTCAAGGTTTATCACAAGATATTATTGATAAAATGTATGGCAAGCATCCAAAAAAATCAGATGATAAAGAATAGCTCACTCATGGTTATTAAACATTTAGCAGAATCAATTGCTTTAGATTTTTCTAATATGATAACCCCTTTAGATCTTATTCTTGCAGAAGAAGAACTAGATTTATTTTATGATTCTTATGGAGATAGTTTTGATGGTATGACAATTTATGATGATTCTCAATTTTTCATCCACGTAAATACTTTTAGAGGAAACAGTCCAAACACACCTAGGTCACGCTTTACAATTGCACACGAGCTTGGGCATTATTTTATAGACAATCACAGAATTGGACTAAAAAAGGGCCTTTTATCTCCGCACCCATCTAAGAATAATGAAAACACCCACTTTAGAATAGAAAAAGAAGCGGATTATTTTGCTTCTTGCTTATTAATGCCTGAAGAAAGATTTAAAAAATTTATTCAGAGAAAAAAATTTGAATTTTCAGTTATTAAATCTTTATCAGAGCATTTTCAAACTAGTATCACTGCTACTGCAATTCGGTTTGCGGATATTGGAAATCATCCTATAATGATTGTTTTTGGAGAAAAAGGTAAAATAAAATGGAGATGGAACAGTGAAGATTTTCCGTTCAAATATTTATTGTATAATGATAAAATTCCTGAAAATTCCGTAATGGGAGAATATTTTACAAATGGGAGACTGCCAAATGAAACAGAAGAGGTTTGTCCAATTGATTGGTTTAATTTTGTAAAAGAGGATGATGAGCACAGAAAATTTAAGGAACATTGCATTCATCATAAACATTTGGCATTAAGTATTATCTGGGAAGTATAATACATATTGCAATCAATTAAAGACACTTAAGCCTTTACTATATTTGTAACTGATTTTATGATAAATTAATTGGATAATTAAAATTATGCCATCAAACCCAATAAATAACATTCAATTATTCAAATCTGTTTTTACGGGAAGAGAAGATGTGTTTGCGGTTCGATGGGAAAAAGGGAGTAAAAGTGGTTATATGCCTGCCTATTTTTATGACCCATATCGGTATCGAGCTCATAAAATGAATGGTGGAACTTTTCAAAATTATGCAGATAAAGAATATTTACCATTCACTGAAAAAGAAATTGAAAAACACCTTAACGGCGAACAACATATTGGAATTTATCCTTTGCTCAAAGACAATACTTCGTGGTTTATTGTGGCAGATTTTGACAAAGTCGATTGGATTGAGGACTGCAAAATGTTTATAAAGGCTTGTAATGAAAAAGGAATTCCTGCCTATTTGGAACGCTCACGATCAGGTAAAGGCGGACACGTTTGGATATTTTTTGAACAACGATATCCTGCTATAAAAAGTAGGAAAATTTTCATTTCAATTTTAGAGCAAACAGGTGTTTTTTCTTTGTTTGACAAAAGTTCCAGTTTTGACAGAATGTTTCCTAATCAAGATTTTCTTTCCGGAAAAGGATTTGGAAATTTGATAGCACTACCTTTCTATAAGAAAACTTACGAACAAGGAAACAGTTGTTTTATTGATGTTGAAAGCCTAGAACCAATTCCAAATCAATGGGATTTCATAAAGAAAATCCAAAGAATTTCGACAATAAAACTGGATGAACTATACCAAATTTATAATACACCCCAAAATAGTATTGCTTCGATTGCACCAAAATTTCTCAATAAAAAGTTAATCATAAGATTGGCAAATGACATAAAAATTAATCGCTATGCCATTTCAACCACACTAATTAATTTTCTAAAAGAAGAGTTAAATTTTCTGAATACCCAATTTTTAATAAAAAAGAAGATGGGTAAAAGTGCTTTTGGAACAGAGCGATATTTCAAATTGGTTGAAGAAACGGAAAGCGAAGTCATAATTCCTAGAGGTTTTATTGGTAAAATAATTCGCTTTTGTAGAGAAAATAATATTGAATATGATTTTAGAGATGAAAGAAAAAAATTAAAGGAGGTTTCTTTCTTATTCAATGCACAACTCCGAGAACATCAGCAAATAGTAATTGATACGATTGCAAAAAAAGATTTGGGGGTAATTGTTGCACCTCCAGGTTCTGGAAAAACCATCGTTGGACTAAAAATTATTGCAGAGAAAAAGCAACCTGCTTTAATCATCACACATCGAAAACAAATTGCCGACCAATGGATGGAAAGAATTGAAACTTTTCTTGGAATTCCAAAAAATGAGATTGGAAAAATAGGTCAAGGAAAAACCAAAATCGGAAAGCAAATAACGGTTGCTATGATTCAAAGTTTGTCAAAAGAATTGGAGAAACCTGATGTAGTAAAGCTTTTAACTGCTTTTGGGACTATTATTTTGGACGAATGCCATCATATTCCTGCGGAAACATTCAGAAATACAATTTCAAAATTGCAAACCTATTATTTGTATGGATTGACGGCGACGCCATTCCGAAAATATAATGACAGTAAATTAATTTTTATTCATTTAGGCGAAGTGATTTCCGAAATTAAATCTAACGAAATAAGTACATCTAAAAAACCGAAAATCATTATTAGAAACACAGAACTAGACGTTCCATTCAATTCAAAAACAGACAAATTTGAAACGTTATCAAAAATTCTAGTTCACGATTCTACTCGAAACAAAACAATTCTTGAGGATGTTATCAATGAATTAAAATCGGACAAAAAAATCATTATTGTCACGGAACGCAAAGACCATATTGACTCGCTTTACCAGTATTTAAAGCAATCTTACGAAGTGATTACCTTGAGTGGAGAAGATTCTGAAAGCAGTAAAAACGCTAAATGGAAATTGCTGAAAGAAGGAAATTATCAAGTTGTCATAACCACAGGGCAATTCTTCGGAGAAGGAACTGATTTGCAAAATGCCAATTGTCTTTTTCTAGTTTATCCGTTTTCTTTTGAAGGAAAATTGATTCAATACATTGGTAGAGTACAACGTTCTGAAATAACACCAACAATCTATGATTATCGTGATAGTAAGATTGATTATTTGAACAAAATGTTTCTAAAAAGAAATGTCTATTACAGGAAAATTGACAAACAGGCTACTTTATTTGATGAACCCGAAGAAGAAAATATTGTTACAAAAAATACTTTTAGTATTGATGAAAAAATAAAGATTCCATTTGAGCAGCTTGAATTTCGATACGGAAGTATCTCTTTTAAATACGATGTTCTAGAAATGAAAACCGAATTGGAATTTGATATTGAAAACTTTGAAATAAGACCCGAATTTGAAGTTTTGAAGGCTTATTTTTCCAAAACACTCAAACTGAAAAATATCTCAATTTCCATTTATGCTGAATTCGAAGACGGAAAACTCATTTCACAATTGGCATTATCCAATGATCTAGAAAAGATAACTAGAGAATTGATTGAAAGTGTAAAGTTTAAATTTGTAGCCAAGACTTTCTTGGGTAAACAAAATCCAGTTGGTCAAGAAAATTTACTCGATATAAATCAATTACAAAATGAAAATAACATCAAATTATATGATTCTGGAGATGAATTATTAAATGATTTTTTACAGAATCAAAATTACAAACACCAAAAGCATTTACAATATTTAGCCGAACATCACGAAAGGACTATTCTTAAAATCCGATTTGTATTGAATCCATTTTCATTTGTTTTTCTTTTAGCAGGAAAAACGGGATTTCATATCGTTTTAGAAACGTTAAATACGGAAGAAGCAACCTATATTTGGCATTTTGACAACGATAAACAATCACTTCCTGATAAATTAGAACAAATTGATAACTACCTAAATATTATCAGAAATAATGGGAGGCAAGCTTTTATAGAAAATTCACCAAATAATTTTAGTAGAATACTTCACGATTATTCAGCCGATAGAAAAGGTTTTGTAATTTGGAAAGATTTGATTGAGGAAAGACTTACTTGATTAACAACCCCAAATATTTTAAGGTGTTTTCACAACCCACTATCTCATTCAGCTTCACAAAACTTTCATTTAGTCCAAGTCTTCCTAAACTCAAGTCTTTGCTTGCTTCATTTCGCTAATTCCATATCAAATAGTAACATATTATATTGTTTATTAAAACGATAAAATTAACAATTCTAATTACTAAAGTTAATAGGATTTTATACCTTCGCAAGTTGTAATTAAATCATAAACACCTGTACATGAATAATAAAATAGGAAGAAATGACTCTTGTCCATGTGGGTCTGGTAAAAAAAATAAAAAATGCCATAATATAGATAGATGGCCAATATCTATAAATGATAATAATGTAAACAACGTCAGTAATACTGCAGAATATATAAAAACACACGAGTCAAAACACCTACTTAATGAAATAATTTCCTTGCAACTTTTGCCTGAAAATCACGGTAAAAATATACGAATTGAAGAATTAGCTACACTTGTAGCCACAAATTTAAATAAAGGTAAAGAGAGAAATATTAAAAGACTTTACGATTCAATCAGAAAAGAATACTTCCACAATCACAATGAAGATCCTGCTGAGAATATGTTTACTGAAAATGTAATTTTCTATGGTGGGAATTATACGGTTTTCCCAGGAATTGCATTAGAATCTGTTGAAATTTTCAGGAATCTAACTCAAATAATTTTCAACACCGATATTAAACTTCCAGATGCTTTTAGGACACAAATCTATCAAGGTGTTACATTACTTTTATTCTTAGGTCAAAAATTCGCGAACAAAGCAGGAATTAACGGAAATGCAGACTCTCAGATAGAATTACAAGAATTAATTCATTTTGATAAAGAAGTAGATTTTTCTATTTCAAAAACTGAATTAGTTAAAATTTGTAGCTTACTTGGAATCAGTCCAAAAATAATTAATGATTTCATCATTAGCCCAGATGATAACCGTTTTCAAAATGACGACCCACAGTTTAATCCACTATTGTTCTATCCTGTAGTTGAGTTTAATAATGAGTATTTTTTTCTGTTAATATCAAATCAAGTTAATGCTTTAAACGAGTACATTTTAAGATTAGCAAAACAGAATAATTGCGAAAAGGATTTACTACTAGCTTATCAAGAAGAAATTTGGGCTGAGGTAAGAATAGCATGCAATAAAATGGGATGGGCAGAAACCGATATTAAACTCCCTGAAGATAAAACCAATATAGGTATTAAAGAAGCCATTCTCCATTTTGATAATAATCGATTAGCTTACGTTTCACTACAGACTCCTTCTGAATTGTCAGATTTATTCAGTTACCAATCTTCTAATAATCGAGAAAGCTCGCAACAACGATTAGCAGCGGTAGTTACTGAGTTAAAAAACCTTCCTGAGCATATAAATTGCAAATTTTTAACGGTTAGCATATATGATTCTATTGGAAGGTTTTTCATGGGTGCAATGCATAAACCTCAAGAACGAGAGCTCAAATTATCCTTTTCTGCATACAATTTTATTGCACTTACTGAGGGTGAGGATTGGGAAGAATTGAGTTTATGGAAATTTGCAAAAGCAACTGATATTTTTCTTAGTAAAACTCGTAGTATGTCATCGATGATTGATTTATATAATATCTATAAATCAAAGGGAGAAGGTTTTTATTTTTCAGACGATATAAACCCGGATTATACAATGCTCGTTCCTGGAGAAGGCAGCGAACTAATTAGGCAAACAAAGATAAAAGCAAATTATCACGCAACACAAATCAGAATTGATGGAGAAATTGCATTTATGCCCGTTACACGAATTGCAGACTTTGCACCTATCTACAAACCTACTAGACATATCGGTTATTTTTTGCAGGTATTGGAAACATTTTCCTCCCCAATATGGATAACAAACAGACAAATAAGAAAAGATTCTATGGTGCCTGCAGTTCGTCTTTATGCAGATGCCATTGCATTTTGGTTGCATAAGTTTTATAAATCTCTAAAGAACTATATCGATCAAATTGGTTCTAATCCTTTAGAAATTGAAATAAAATTAGATCCTGCATCTTTTCAGCCTATGACATCTATTGAAATGAAGGAGCAAAAAGGAGATAAATATTTATGGTCATACGCTGATGGTAAAATAACATTTAATATTCCATTTTCTTCACTGGGAGAATTAATGGGTTCCAACAATGAGGGTGAGCGAATAATGATGAAAGAAGTTCTCAAATCACTAAACTTAGTTAATGGTATTTCCATTGCAAATGATGGGATAGACAATATCATAGAACGTCATATGCCTTTAAATCAGGCAAAAATGATATTAATTTCAGACAGTCAGCAAAACTTAATGATTGAACGTAGATGGCTTGTAAAGGCATTTCTTTTATCCAATGCCGAAGTCGAAATTTTACTGGATGAGTTACCTAATTTGATTGAAACAAAAATGGTTATTCCTGAAAAAATTATTAATACTGATGAAAAAAAGGCTTTATTTAATACAACTACGAGCGTCTTAATTGAGAAACTTTACAAAGAAATTGGAGTATTTAATCATGAAGAAATTTTAATCTGCCTTTTAAAACTTCATGAAGCATTAGTTCAAAAAAGAGAATATAATAAGACTATTATTCCTGCCCAATTGCTATGTTTTGGGGGTATTGAATTCAAAGTAAACGAGATACAAGAAAATGAAAGAAATCTTGTAAGGACGTCAGTTGCCCTTAGAGCTTTAATTGAATACCTTGCAGCTCAACCTATTTCGGGAACATTAAGCCCAAGTTTAGATGACATAGATCGATTTTTGGCTTTAATGCATGAAATTGTGAATTATGGTTTTTTAAGCGATGCGGTACATTTTAAAATGGACAACCCTGAAGTTGGAAAATTACCTTCTGGACGTATCGGTATATCGAGAGATTTTTTTGAAGAAAGACTTAAGCCTTATGCTGAATCCAATACTAAAGCAGAAATTGATGATTACATCTCAAATTTTGAAGACAGATTCGAAATTTATGATCCAACTGGAGAAAACAATGCTGATCCAGAAATAATTAAATCTGTAGAGGAGTTAGACGAAGCATTTTTAAAAGATTGGGGTATTACTTTTTCAAATCTTTATTCCTTATTTTATCATGCAGCAGAGATGTGTATGCAAGCTGAAAAATCGGTTATCACAATGACAGAAGTTGAATTGATTGAAAAACTTGTTACTGACTTCAATTACCCCAGAGAACAAGCTATAGCAGGAATTAATCGACTTGTTTTGACGTCGCGGAATTCATATCTAACGGCTCCTGAAGATTATAATAATAGTGAAGTTTTTCCATGGAAATACAATCGAGAATTTAGTCTAACTAGAAGGTTTTTCGTGCGACATGTAGACCCAGATAAAAATGACTTATTGAGTTGGGGCTTTAGGGCTGCAATAGCTACTCAAAAGCAATTACAATATTTACTACATAGTGGCAAGTTAAATAATGGAGATGTTGAGATTAAGCGACTAATGGGAGCATTTCGTGTGAAAAATGGAAATATTTATAGAAATATTGTGAAAGATTGGCTTAGTTTGCACTCAGATTTCATTGTTATTGATTATGAGGTCAAAATTGCTCCTAGGGCTCCGTTAAATGCTGATAAACAATATGGTGATATTGATGTCTTAGCCCTTCATAAACCTACAGGAACAGTTTTTAGTATTGAATGTAAAAACACCACAAAAGCCAAAAACATACATGAAATGAAAACTGAAATGGATAGTTATCTTGGCCGTGAAGGTGGAAAAGGAATGATAACTAAACATATTGACCGAAATAATTGGCTTATTAATAACAAAGAAAAATTACAGAAACTTTTTAAAGTAGAAATGCCAATTATTGTGAAATCTTTAATGCTTTCTTCAGAAGTAATTCCAACTCCATATATTAGATCAGAGACACTACCTTTGCCTATAATAGCATTCCACGATTTAAAGAGAGAAGGGACAAAGCTTTTATTTGAATGACAATAAATCATTATCTAAATGAAAAAAGTAAATGATTTCATTATAACTAGACATAATGAACTTTACTGACACTCCTTTGCCAACGCTCCAAAATTTTTTGTATGCCCTAGAACGTTTATGATTAAAAGAAAATTAAGGGTAGGGCAACAAAAACTTTCCCCAAGCTGTGTTACATAAATGAGTATTATAGTTCATTACAAAGCGTTTATATTGTTTTTTTTGTTTCTGTAACGAAGCTATAATACTCATTTATGTAAAAACAGCCGCCACACCCAATGATTTTAAAAACAGCTACATACTGACAATTATATTGAATCCATTTCGTAAATTTGTAATCTTATGAAGAAATATTAGAAGATTGAATACCTGTAAATTACCTATGTGAAAAACTTAGTTACTATTGGAATTATAATTGACCGATATCATAGAACACAATGAAACAAAAGATTAATATAGCAAACATCTTCCCCAAGTATTTATTTTGGGACATGGATTATAGCAGACTTCATCTTACGAGAGATAAGTCTATTATAATTCCGAGGGCTTTGTATGCCACTACTCCAGATACTTTTGAGTCGGATATCCAGCTGCTGGAAAACTTGTATTCTCATGAAGATATTGTAAAATATCTAAAACAGACTAAAGAAAATATTAGCAACAAGGTATGCTTAAGTGTAGCCAAGCGCTATAATGTAGCACCGTTTCAACGTTTTGTTTTATCAATATAATTATGAGTGCAGTATCTCCAATTATTCTTAAAACCATCTTGGAATTACAAAGTTTGTCATCACTTTCAGGCTTTGCATTAGGCGGTGGTACTAATCTTGCCTTACAATTTAACCATAGAATATCGGATGATATTGATTTGTTTTGCCCTGATATTGTTGGTAAAGTGGGCTTTAAGCAAATAGAAAATGAGGTATTATCTTATTATGGGAATAAGACAAGTAGGTTTGACGATCCCTGTGACATCAGCGATCGGTTCACTTTTCTAAGGTTTTTTATAAATACAGAACCAGGAGTAACTATAAAAGTTGAGCTTTTACAAAACATGAAAAATCTTTACCCAATTGAGATAAAGGACAATATTCGTCTCTTATCAAAAAAGGATATTGGATTATTCAAATTAGTTAGTGCAGCCAACCGCAACCAAAAAAGATATTTATGATCTAGATTTTATTACTAATGAAATTCCACTTGTGAATTTATATGAAGAACTAAAAAATTAAGATCGCTAAATTTAATGAAGAGAAAGACAGAACTATTTTTGATTTAGACAAATATCTTTCACCCATTGATAATCCCCAGTTATTACTTAAATTTGACGCTGTCCCGGGCTCAGGCAAATTACCTTCACATACTCATGATAATATTCATATCGTTGAAGGGAATAAAATCTGGGCTGTATCAAAAATAGATTGGCGGACTAAAGTAAGAAGTCTGTATTCTCATCTTGACATGCATTTTCCTAAACCGCAAGGTTTTAAATTGAGGTAAATAAATAGTTTTTTCATGACTAATATTTAATTTATTATAATGGACTGTGTACAGTTTAATTCTTCAGTAATTATTTAGAAGCTAACTTCTTCAAATCCTGAATAAAATGGTTCGTAAACAGTTCCGTTTGGACCACAAAAAACTCCATTAGAAATAATGGAGTTTTTTTTTTGCTTTGTTTATAAAAATCTATTTTTTTATTTTTTTTCGAATTTCCTTCATCCAAATTTCGTAACCCAGATGATTCATGTGCAATTTATCTTCGATAAACAACGCTGGATTTGGTTTCGAATTTTCAAGCATTTGATCCCAAATACTAATAAAATAAGCATTCTTTTCTTTTTTACAAAATGCTTCAATTTGAGTATTTGAAGCTATCATTCTATCTTTCATACTCCATCGCAAAGGACATGGTTTTAAAGAAATAAAATAGATTTGGATTGTAGGAAACCGTTCTCGAATATACTGATAGAGAACCTTAAATCGATCCAGCACCATTTTTCCGGTTATCGTATCTGATGAAGCAACGTCATTTTCACCGCAATAAATAACAATTTTTTCAGGATTGTATTTTTCGAAAATAGCTGCCCGATACCGAATAACATCTAACAAAGTAGAACCACCAAAAGCACGATTCAGCGGCGCATATTCTGGTAAATCTTGCTCTAAGGTTTTCCACTTTGTAAAAGAGGAACTTCCTATAAAAAGAGTTTTATAATGTGTTGGCATCGCAATGCTATCCTGCTTTTTGAAAGATTGAATCTCGTTCCAATAAGGTTGGTTTTGAGCCGAAATATTTGCTGCAAAAAACAACATCTGAATACATAAAATTATCTTTAAATTTTTCATACTATTTTTATTTTGCTAATTTATATTTCTCATAAAAATATTTCAACACGAAGAATGATTTCTTTTTTACGTCATCCTTCGAAATCAATCTATTATGATTCATGTATTAAATATCTTTAACAAAAACATCTTTACTAATACGGCTATTTTTGTTAAAGATATTTGGTGTACTAAATCTTATTCCATTTTTTTATTACAGTACTCCCATCTGCAGAAACAATCTTTAGTAAGTAAAGCCCAACTTCAAGCTTCTCGGATCTTGCCATTTTGTATTGGCCTTTTGCTAAATATAAACAATCAGTTAGCACTACCTGACCAGAAATAGAAACCACCGATAGCTTATAATTACCAGAGGTTTTAAAATTGATTTGCAATACATTCCCAGGGTTAGGTGAAACCACGATAGCATTTGACAATTCATTTTCATTTTGCAGGCCCAAAGTTGTCATTACCAAAGGCTCTGAAATTAGAAAATCGTCAGTATTTTGGTTTATTTTTACCCCGACACTATAAGCTCCAGTAGCCAAAACCGTATAATCAGAGTTGTTCGCGCCTGAGATAGGACTTCCGTTAAGATACCATTGAAAACCAAATCCATCACTCAAACTTAAAACAGCTCCCTTTTGAATGATAGCTGGCTTTGGCGTGGTTAGCATGCTATAATCCTTCGCGGCAATTATTGCTGAACCAGCAGCGTTCGGGTGTACGCCATCAGGAAAATTTACAGAAACTCCTTGAGTAGCTTTGTACATATCGATAATGTTAACACCATTAGCATAAGCCAAGGCTTTAATGCTAGGGATTATTGCGTCGGAAATAACGCCGTCGTTGATACCATAGACCGTACTATATGCTTTGGTTGGAAACACAGTATATACTTCGGGATGCGTAGGCAATGCCCTGAACGCGTTTATCATGCTCACATAATCTTGATTGAATTCAGCTGGCATCACAGGGTAATTCCAAGCTTTGGAATCGTTGGTACCCAACATGATTAACACAATTTTTGGGGCATACAACTTTGAATATGTGTACTGTGCAGTATTACAGTAAGGATCATCGCCGTGTAACAACATCGTTTTTCCAGAATTACCAAAATTTTCGACCACATAACCATTCCCCAGCAAGTCCCTCAATTGAAAAGGATAGTTATCATTATAACGATCTACAACTCCTGCGCCCCAGGTTACACTATCACCAATACACGCGACCTTGATACCTGAAAGCGGGGAGCAGTCACTACTACAGTATCCGAAGCAAACCAAATCCAGTACGGAGTCAATTTTTGGGACATTAAAAAAGCGGTTAGATGATAATTCACAAGGTCCGAAAACAATTTCTTCGCTTCCCCAACTATTCCCATTTAAAAATTTGTATTCGTGAATGGTACCCGGACTGAGAGGCAGAGTGACTTCATAAATATTTCCTGATGTATTGGTCAGCAATGTCCCAGCAGGATTCCAGGAGTTAAAGGTTCCCGCGACGTGAATACCTTGGGGAGACACGGCGACATTACTCATATTCACTCTAAAAGTAACATTGACATTGGACAGACACGCTGAACATGAGTTGAAGCAATAAACATCCAACACTTTGTCGGTATTAGTTACCACAATAGTCCTGTCAGCTCCTTGCGGACCAGCACCACAACTCGTTCCTGTCAGGTTTTCAAAAGCATTCCAGTCTAGCCCTATAGTGACACGGTAATTATAACTACCTGGCGCTATATCAACAGTAACCTCGTAGATACCATCTCCATTGGCATCTGTCATCTGGTTAAAAGCGGCCATGTTCCAGCCGTTCCAATCGGCGCCCAAATAGACTCCAGAGGTGACTGTCTGCTTTGACATGTCTACTCGAAATGTGATGTTTGTGGCGTGGCCGTATAAGACGCTAAAAAATAGGCCGAGGATCAAAAGCACTTTTAGTGTAAAATTTTTCATAATGGAAATTAAATTTGGAAATTAATTAATTGATTTTTAATTCAGGTATTTTAAATAATTACATATTCAGTGCTTTTATCAAAATCATACTCTACCAATTCCTGCTTGTTTTGGGCATGATAATCGCTTTAAAACACTGCGTTTAGAACTCCTTTTAATTAATCGTGAGCATAGTAGTGATAAAAAGTGTAATAACCCGCCTCATAAAAACCTACAATATAATTCCATTCACCGTTTAATGAAGTTGTTGTTCTATTTAAAAAATTGGTAATCAGTTTTTAGGGAAATCCAAATAGCTAAAAAAGTAAATAAAATGTATTTGTGAAATTTATTCATAGTAGAATTATTTAAAACTGGCTTTTTCAGCTTATATCATAATTAAAAAAACAGAAAATCTCTTCAGATAAATTTCAGAATTCAAAAAATTTCAAACATTTATTCCTTATTTTAATTTACCAATTCAAATTTGTCTCTCAAACGAATATCTGCAGACGAAGAACCAATCATCAAATCGAAATCACTTGGTTCTGATTTATATTCTAATTGTTGATTATAGAAAGATAATTTTTGATTGTCGATTACAAATTTCACGACTTTGGTTTCACCAACATTTAAATGGATTTTCTGAAAATCTTTCAACTCAATAATTGGTCGAACAACAGATCCTACTTTATCTCTCAAATACAACTGAACAACCTCATCACCGGCTACTTTTCCTTGATTAGTCAGGTTAAAAGACACTTCAATTGTATCCGAATTGCTCATTTTATTTTTCGATAATTTCAAATTCGAATAATCGAAAGCGGTATAACTCAATCCGTATCCGAAAGGAAATCGTGGACTGTTTTTTAAATCAATATAAGCCGAAACATAATTCGTAGCCATCTCATTTGGCGCTGGTCTTCCTGTACTAAAATGATTGTAATAAATAGGCAATTGCCCTTCTTCTCTTGGAAAAGTCATTGGCAATTTTGCACTAGGATTTACATCACCAAACAAAACATCAGCAATTGCATTTCCCGCTTCGGTTCCTAGCCACCACGTATATAAAATCGCTGGAACACTATCGGCAATATCATTAAAAATAAGAGGTCTTCCTGCATTTATCAAAACCACAACTGGCTTTCCTGTGGCCTGAATGGCTTTTACTAGCTCTTCCTGAACACCTGGTATATGAATATTACTTCTGCTTTTTGCTTCGCCACTCATATCACCTCTTTCGCCAATACTCAAAATTACAATATCGGCTTGGTTCGCAACTGCAACCGCCTCAGCAAAACCATCCTTATTAACTCCATCAATTTCACATCCTTTGGCGTATAATAATTGTGTGTTTTTACCTACTTTATTTTGCAATCCATCCCATTGCGAAACGACGTGTTTATCATAATCCAATCCGGGTAATTCAACCGCCCAGAAACCCATGTTTTGTTTATGTTCTTTTACCAAAGGCCCAATAAACGCTATCTTTTTTATTGCTTTAGAAAGCGGCAAAAGATTGTTTTCGTTCTTTAATAAAACCACACATTTAGCAGCAACGTCTCTTGCTATTTTGTGATGAGATGGGTTATTTAATTCTTTTTCTTCCCGTTTTGAATTCGAATATTTGTAGGGATCATCGAATAATCCTAATTCAAATTTTTTGCGTAAAATTCTTTTTACCGCATCATCAATTAACGAAATAGACACTTTGCCTTCTTGGACTAAATTGGCCAAGTTATAGCGATACGCATTACTTTCCATGTCCATATCACTTCCTGCGGTGATAGCTAGCAAAGCGGCCTCTTTATTGTCTTTTACATTGCCGTGAGTGACCATTTCGCCTATCGAACCCCAATCAGAAACCACAAATCCTTGAAAGTTCCATTTTCCTTTCAAGATATCTCTTTGCAAATATTTATTTCCTGTTGCCGGCACTCCATTTAGGTCATTAAATGAATTCATAAATGTGGCCGCTCCTGCATCTAAAGCAGCTTTAAAAGGAGGCAAATACGTTTCCCAAAGCATTCTTTCGCTCATGTCAACCGAATTATAATCGCGTCCACCAACGGCTGCGCCATATCCCACAAAATGTTTTACACAGGCCATAACCGAATTCACATCGCCCAAATTAGCTTGAAAACCTTTTACTCTGGCAAATGCAATTTTAGAACCTAAATACGTATCCTCGCCCGCTCCTTCCATCACACGCCCCCATCTTGGGTCACGAGTAATATCAACCATTGGAGCAAATGTCCAATGAATTCCGCTTGCCGAAGCTTCGGTAGCTGCAATTCGTGCGCTTAATCCAATGGCTTCCATATCCCAACTCGCTGCTTCGGCTAATGGAATTGGGAAGGTGGTTTTGAATCCGTGTATTACATCTTGACCAAACAACAACGGGATTTTTAGTCGCGATTGCATGGCTAAATCTTGGTATTGTCGGGTATATTTAGTTCCAATTACATTTAACATCGAACCGATTAAACCGCCTTTAATCTCCGCTTCTTTATTTGGATTAATGGTAATTGGCCCCGTAGCCTGATTATTACCTGTATATTGGTTCAATTGCCCAATTTTTTCTTCTATGGTCATTTGCTTTAACAAAGCATCTACTTTTTGATCTATTGTTTTTTGTTGCGAAAAGGCAATAAAGAATACCAATAAAAGTATTGTAGTTACAATTTTCTTCATACTCAAATTTCTTTGCGTCTATTTATTTTATTTAAAAATTGAGGTTATTTTCTTGGGGTTTTGAATTCGAAATAATTCAAATTAAAATTTCCTTTTTCAAAATGAACTCTGATTTTATTAATTCCTTTTTTTAAAGCTATATTTTTTAAAGTCAAAGTTTGCCATTTGTCTTTACCTCCCGATGAAGGAATTGTCAATGTCTTAGCTATTTTTTCCGATTCATTTTCGAAATAAAGCTTTCCTCCGGATTTTTCACTTGCAAAACGAATATCCACATCAAATTGTTTGGCTTCTTTCAGATCAAAAGTATATTGCAACCATTCGCCATCTTCAATAAAACAAACATTATAACCATTGGTGATTTTGTCTTTACAATTTTCTATATCAACGCCGTCATTGCGCATGGCACCTCCTTTATTCCATGGTGTAAATTGAGTTCCATCATAATTGATGACGTCTTTATCCGAATACGCATAGCCATTTTGACCTAAATCATATTCGGTTGCAAACACTTTCGACGGAAGCGTATGCTTTTTAAAAGCTTTCGTTTCCGTGGTATGAATCTGCCTAAACATGGCATCGATCACATCGTGTTTTATAGTAATATTTTCTATTTTGTAGTTTTCGGCAATTTGCAATAAAGCATTATTGGCAAAATCTACCGAAGGTTTCACCCCTCCTTTTTCCCAATATTCGAGCAGTTTTTTATACTCTGGAGTAATAGAAACCGAAGTAACTCCAGCCAGATTATCGATTTTTTTCATTGGCCAAAAGGCCCAACCAATAGTATTGGCTTCAACCAAAGAAATGGCTTCTTGAAACCACACATTCGAGTTTTCTCCGCTTTCGCCAAGCCAAATAGGAACATTGTAGGTGGTTCTAAAATCGAGCATTTTTTGTAGGGAAGCCGTATCATTATGATTCCAATATTTATGAAAACTCAACGCTATATTAGCATCCCAAAGTGGAAAAATACCATTGTAATTATTGCCCCAACAATTGCCTTCAATGATGATTAAATGATTTGTATCTACTGCTCTAATCGCTTTTGTAACCTTGATTTCTAAATCTCTCAAAGGAGAATTCGACAATTCGTCGCAGCCATTTTGGTTGGTTCCAGTAAAATTCCAGTTGGGTTCGTTTATAATATCGTAGCCTCCAATCCAAGGATTATCTTTGTAACGCGACGCTAACTTTTGCCAGAAAGCAACCATTTTATCTTGGTTAGCAGCACTTTGCCAAAGCGATGGTTTTGTAGTATCATAATCCGAAATATTGGCGTCATTTCCTTGACCGCCGGGTGTGGCATGCAAGTCTAAAATTAAATACATTTTGTTGGCGGCACACCAATTTAATAAGTCATCGGTTCTTTTGAAACCTTCTTCAAGCCAGGTATTTTGACCAGAAACAGCTTCCTTTTCGATAGGCAAAGTATAAAGATTGTAGTGCATAGGCAAGCGAACGGAGTTAAATCCCCATGCTGCAAGCGAGTCAATATCCCGTTTTGTTATGCCATTTTGTTTATAAACATCATAGAATTTTTCGGTTTTTTCTGCTCCTAAAACATCCGTTATTTTTTGTTTGATAACATATTGTGGCCCTGCAAATGAACCGGTTTTGAGCATATACCCTTCTTGTATCATCCATCCACCAAGACCCAATCCTCGCAACACGATATTCTTACCGTTTCCATCCTCAATTTGTTGCCCATTCCTGTGCAAATAACCTTGAGAAAAGGAAGGAAATGATATAAGAATAGAAAGTATTAAAAGGTTTTTCATATAGATTTTTTAGAATTTAATAGACTAAAGTTTGAATAGCATTTGGCAAAATAGAAATTTCTGTAGCTTGAGTTCCAATGCATAAGTTGTAAAGCACTTTTTCTTTCGATTGATTCATGACAACAGTTACCATTTTCCCGTTCGAATTTATAAACGAAGTACTAATCAAGCTACTTCTGCTTACGGTTGTGCTTACTCGTTTTGCATTTGGGCGAATAAATTTAGAAAAATGACCGATGTAATAATACGATGGTGTATAAATTAATTCATTCGTTCTGGTATCGGCATGAATGGGTGCGAAGCAAAAATTACCCACATGATTAGGTCCTCCGTTTTGGTCCAAAAGAATATTCCAATCTGTCCAGCCCACAGTTCCGTTATTAAAATCATGAATCATCGAAGTACCATAACGCACTCCATTTGCCCATAATTGGTATTTACTAGCATCAAATTTTTCGACACAACCTTCGGTAAACATCAGATTTTTTGTTGGAAATGCTTCGTGAACTTTCCCCACATTATCAAACATAGGCTCTCCTCCTGCCCAAGTTTCGTACCAATGAAATCCCATTCCCCACGCATATTTTGCAGCTTCGGGATCCGAAAAAATCACATTGGCTTGCTGATTCATCAAATCACGATTATGATCCCAAACGATAATTTTTTTATCGCCATATCCTGCATTTTTCATTACTGGTCCCAAATGGTTTTTAAGAAAATCGCGTTCTTCTTCGGCAGTATAAACACAGGATTCCCATTTTTGCGTTGCCATTGGTTCATTTTCAATAGATATTCCCCAAATTGGGATTCCTTCTTTTTCGTACGCTTTGATAAACTTGGTGTAATACTTAGCCCATGGTTGATAAAATTCGGCTAATAATGTTCCGCCTTGCAGCATGTTTTTATTGGTTTTCATAAAAGCAGGCGGACTCCAAGGACTGGCAAATAATGTGATTTTACCACCGGCAACGGCAATTGCTTTCTTAATCAGGGGAATTCTAAACTGCCTGTCATGATCGATATTGAAGGTATTCAAGGTTTTATCGCCTTCTTTGATATAGGTGTAACTATCCGAACTAAAATCGCAACTATGAATATTGGTTCGCATTAAGGAATAGCCAATTCCTTTGTCTTTGCTATAATAGGCATTGAGTAATTCTTGCTGCTTATCTAAAGGCAATTTTGCAAAAACCTCAGCACTAGCGTCCGTAATTGCACCACCAATTCCTAAAAATGTTTGAAAGGTTTTCTGAGGGTTTACAAAAACACAAATTTGCCTTTCGGTTGGTTGTTTCAGTTCGGAAAATTTAAGATTATCCGTATTTGAAATTCTCAAATCAGAATTTTCTGCAGTGGTATAAACCATTACCGTTTTTCCTTTTGTTGAAAAAGATTTCGATTCTATTTTTGTTTTTTGCTGTGAAAAAGCAAAAAAGGAGATTAATACAAGCGTTGATGTCACTATTTTTTTCATGAGTTCTAGATTATTTTATTTTAATTATTTTACCAAATATAGGTTCCTACTGAACCACTTTCTAAAGAAGTGGTGATCCATCTTCCGTTGAATTTAATATTAAAAAGCGCAGGAGAAGCCCCGTCATTTTCTACAAGTAACACTTTTTTTCCATCAGGCGTTTTAAAAGCTACATTATTCAAATTTCCAATTAAATTACTGGCAATTCTAACAGAACCCGTAGGTACAAATTTAGAGGCATGCGCAATGATATAATAGCCGACATTTCTTGTATAAAGACTGTTACTTTCGATAGTAATTGCGCCTTTACACTGACTGCAACCACCTGCAGTATGAGGTCCAAATGAACTATTATTAGCCAAATTCCACTCCAGTGCCACTTTGCTCCAATTCAGCATTGAACCAATTACTACATTTTTTGAATGCCATTTGAGATCTCCGTCAAATGACCCTGTTGAGGAAGTCCACTGTTCTGTAAAATATACATTTTTATTTGGGAAAGCAGCATGTACTGTTGACAATGCGCTAATATCGCCGCCATATAAATGAAATGCCGATCCGTCAACAAAAGGGTTTGCAGCAGCATCATTCAAAATAGCAATTGGGTAATCAGGTCGGTCACAGTTATGATCATAAACAACAATTTTTGTTGCAATATTTGCGGTTTGAAAAGCAGGACCTAAATTCGTTTTTATAAATTCGGCTTGTTGTGAAGCCGTCATCACCAAGCTAGGATTATTTCCCGGATTTAAAGGTTCGTTTTGTGGCGTAATCGCTGTAATTGTAATGCCTTGCTGTTTCATTGCTTGAATATACTTGACAAAATATTGAGCATAAACGCTATAATATTGAGGCTGCAAACTTCCACCAGCAAAACTGTTGTTATCTTTCATCCAAACGGGAGCAGACCATGGTGTTGCAATCATTTTAATGTTTGGGTTTATCGCTAATATTTCCTTCAAAAGCGGAATTAGATTAGTCATATCAGGAGTTAGACTAAAATTGGTTAAGTTCAAATCAGTTTGTCCGTTTGGAATATCATCGTAAGTAAACGGAGTATCATTTAGATCCGAAGCTCCAATACTCAATCGTAAATAACTTATTCCTATAGAAGTGGCGCTAGAACCAAATAATTCCTGCAACAATTCCTGTTTTTTTGATGAAGACAAGCCGTTGATTACTTGGGCACTTCCGCCAGTTAATGTATAACCAAATCCATCGACCGATTGAAAAGTTTGGGTTTCATCGACTTCGATATTTGAATACGTATTATAGGTTGTACCAAAACCTAAAATGGCAGTTTGTTTTTGAAGCAAAACAGATTGATCGCCTTTGGTAAGCCAAAAATCAACATCATTGGTTACAGGGGTTGGCGTAGGAATAGGAGCTGGTTTTGCAGCGTCATTAGTTGGAGCACACTTTAACATAACACTTGTCAATGCTGCTAGAAATAAAAATTTCATACTTTTTTTAATTACTTTCATATTATTTTTAACCGTTAGGTATAATTTAATTTGTTTTTTTTAATCCCATAGATTTTAAAATTTCTAAAAAGCGTTTCACCTTATTAGAGAAAACCAAAGCTATGTGACCCGAGAACGAAGATCGAAATGGCGAAGTAACCCATAAACTGGGATATTTAATTCTTTTATTTTATGTTTCGAGCCTGCATAGAGCTAAGTTGAAATGTGGTTCATTTTTTAATTTATTATTATTTCAACTAACGGATTATTTATATCTTATTTCAACGTAAACTGGCAGATGATCTGAGGGATATTTTAGATCCTTTGAATCACTTAAAACAGCAAATTTTCGCACTTCAAACTTATTATTTTTAGACATAAAAACATAATCAATTAATTGGGTTACGGGCTCATTGTGTTTGAACCCATTAAATGTCCCGGAAGGTCCAAAAGGCTTCTGTTGTGAAATAGCCCTGCAATCATTCATGACTTTTTTCAGAGCAATTATCCTCTCGGTTGTGGGCTCAGAATTAAAATCTCCCATAAAAATAACGGGATAGTTTTTAACATTCAACCGTGTAATTTTCGAAAGAATAAGCTCAATTCCGTTTGTTCGAGCCAATTCTCCCATGTGGTCTAAATGGGTATTGAAAACCCAAAATAGTGTATTAGTTTTTGAATCTTTAAATAAAGCATACGTACAAACTCTATTACAAGCAGCATCCCAACCTTTCGAAATTATATCTGGAGTTTCGGAAAGCCAAAAAGTACTTTCTTGAACTATTTTAAACCTATCTTTTTTATAATAGATATTTGAAGATTCTCCTTTTCCAATTCCCTCTCTTCCTATACCGATGTAATTATATGAAGGAAGTGCTGAGGCAATATCTGTCACTTGAATAGGAGTTGCTTCCTGAACCCCAAAAATATCTGGCTCGTAAAACTGAATTTGTGAGGCGAAAAAATCCTTTCTATTTATCCATGAATTTTCTCCGTCAGAATCAAGGTTCAAGCGGATGTTATAAGTCATCACTTTTAATGATTGTGCGTTAGCCGAATCAATCGCTAATGCTATCATGAAAATAAAAGCAAAAATTTTAAAACCGTTTTTTTTATCCATTGAATGTATTTTTATAAAAAATTCTATTTATGAGAAAAGAAAATTCCTCGAAGCTTTGCTACGTTTTTTTAGCTAAAGATTTCACAGATTATCATAGCTTTTTTGTTTGTAAAAATCGGATCAATTTGTGTTTGATTTGTTAAAAACCTCGTGGGCTATACCCTGATGTAGTTTACTTAATAATTATGAAACATTCCTTTTAAAAAATTATTTTCATCGTTGCCCCCATCCAACAAAATGGGAGCAACTAATGAAAAACTAACAAACTCACCACTAACTTATCGTCAAAAAATTAATTATAAACTCTAATATAATCTACTTCGAAAGTAGAAGAAATAAAATCAGGAGCTACATTCCCTCCAAAACCGCCTCCGATTGCCGAATTTACAATCAAGAAAAAATTCTGATTAAAAGGCATACTTGAGGAATTTGTGAACGTATAATACAACACATTATCTACATAAAATTTGATAAAATCGGCTCTCCAATCCATGGTATAAACATGAAAATCAGTATTTCCATTAGCAACCGAAACCGTTGCTGTATCTGGTGTATTCCCGGAACGACCTGGCGAATGCAAAGAAGAATGATTTACATTCAATGCATTTCCCACTTCTTCTAAAATATCAATCTCACCGCATGCTGGCCATCCAACGGTATCTATGTTATTTCCTAACATCCATACTGCTGGCCAAGTTCCTGCGCCTGTTGGAAATTTAGCTCTAAATTCGACTTTTCCGTATTTAAAGGAAAATTTTCCTTTCGATAAGATTCTTGCCGATGTATAATTGCTACCGCTATAGCTTTCTTTTATGGTATTTATTTTTAAAGTTCCGCCTGAAATAGCGATGTTTTGAGGTCGGCTTGTGTAATATTCTAATTCATTATTCCCCCATCCGCCGGCACCTAAATCGTAACCCCATTTTGTTGGATCAGGTGCTCCATCAACATTAAATTCCTCTGACCAAATTGCAACAGGAGTAACATAAACAACAATAGTTGTAGAAGAACTGATAAACTGAGTTCCATTATATGCAGATACATATACCGTATAAGAATTTGTCCCTGATGCCGTATAAGTATAAGTGAAATTTCCATCCGTTAGTTCTTTTGTTTCTCCATTGCCCAACAGTATTTTATAAGACGTTGCATTCGTTGCGCTTATACTAAAGTTTATTGTTCCACTACCGTCACCATTCGGATTTTGGAGATTTGTTCCAGCAGCAACTGCCGAAACCACAAGATTAGTGGGGGTTTTTACGACTTTATTTCCGCCACCATTACTACTTCCGCTGCTACTACAGGACATCAAAATAATTGAAGTAAGCATACTAAAAAACAAAATGCTTTTTATTGGATGTAATACCCTTTTAGCAAATTTTGAAAGTATTGTATTTTGAATCATGATAAAAAGGTTGTTATTATTTAAAATATTAAAAAAACCCAGAACCAAATACAGCTCTGGGTCTTATTATAAAAAAATTATGGTGCTGGAATCATTTTTATATACCAAGCATTTCCTGTTTCGGTCCCTTGTACCCTTAGATACATGGTAGTTGAAGTTGAAGAAAGAATTTCGTATTCTTTGAGTGTTGAGCCATAACCAATATAGGTATTCACTCCAGCCAATAGTATTGAAACTGACGTTGATGGAGTCGATGCTGCCACTCCTGAACTTGAAGGAAGAAAAGAAAAATCAGAAGTTCCACCAGCATAAGGAAAACAGGCATCATTAGTACTTACTGGAAGGTCTTTAAGACCTGGAAGTCCACCAGCCCAAGAACCTGGTTTTGTAAAAGCACCATCTGGATTTGCAACCGTTAAGGAATAGGTACCAGAAGCTACATTTTTAACAAATGTAAATGTAGAGGTATAAAGACAATTTGCAGTTGCTACTTTTTCGTTTATTGCTGCTGCCCACCATGATGGAGAAACACTAGTAGGATCCCATGGGCCTACACCAAAATGACCCGGTACACTTTTGTCAACAATCCAAGTTTTTGAAGCATTGTTTGTCAAATTAGTAACAATAGCAGCATCCGGAATAAAATCAAATCGTACAGTAATATCTTTAGTAATTGTAGACTGAGAACCTCCTTTGCCAGAAGCAACAACTGTAACTCTATAGGTATTAACCCCGCGTTTAAGGTATTTATTAGTAACTGTCCCTGTTGGTAAGAAAACTAAATTTACGGCATCACTTGCGTCGTAATCTATTGAAACAGCAAGAACATTATCTCCTGTTATAGAGAAATTTACATTACCAGAACCATCACCGTTAGGATGCAAAGCATCTTGCCCAACAATTACTGCATTAATAGCAAGGTTTGAAGGAGCTGTTAAATCTCCCAAAGAATAGGTTTCTTGTGAACAACTAGTTATCGTTAGAAGTAACACAATTAAAACACCAAGGATGTATTTTATGTTTTTTTTCATGATTTTTTATATTTAATTGGTTACTCTAATGTTGTCTATATAAATTATTTCTCCTGTACCTGCATTAGGTCTATTGTAATTTACATTCATTTGTTTGAATTTTGCACCAAGCGGAATCGCTGGACTAATAGCTAAATCGGTAGTATCAAAAACAACTTCTGTCCATTGGTTTGCAACAGCAATAGGAGCTGAAAAAATAGCCGTATTTGGCGCTCCATTTGTAGAACCTTGCAATTCTATACCTACTTTTTTACCCACTTCAGTTGCATAAACAAGCATTTTTATTTTTGTTCCTGTACTTAAATCTATTGCGGTATCAAGAGGTTTCCAAATACCTCCCCATTCTTGAGCACCCGCTGTTTTTTCGAACTTAGCAACATTTGCACTTGTATTCAATCCCGCTGAAAATGGATTTGCCACTACTGAGAAATTAACTCCACCAAATGTACCACCAGCCATATAATTTTGAGAGGCTAATTCGAAAGTAAAAGGAAGTGCAAGTGGGTCAAAAATGATTATAGGTGTATTGCTTGTTGTTGTTGCAATACCACCACTCAAAGCCACAACTTTTACAGTATAAGCACCACCAGTAGCATAAGTATGTGCTGGAGTTGTTGCCCCTATTGCCAAAGGAGTACCTACTTCACCTACAACATCACCAAAATAAACCAAAAATGATTTTGCATATTGTGCTGTTGCCGAAACGCTAACGGTATAAACACTTACTGTAGCATTAACGGCAAGATTTGTTGGAGCTACATAAGTTACTGTCAAAGGATAAGTAGCAGTTGTTTGAACACCACCAATATCTGTTGAAACGATAGAAACCGTGTAAGTTCCTTCAGGATAGGAATGCATAGTGCTTCCGCCCGGCGCAACAACTGCTGATGCCGAAGAGCCTGTTCCGTGACCATAATTAACGGTAAAAGAAGTAACACCATTACCAGTAGGAGTAATTTTTACATTTCCTGAATTGTCCGTTGAAATATCGAAAATCTTGGCAACATTACTAGAAGCAACACCTGACAATGTCGTGTCACTACTAATTCCGTCTGGAATACTACAACTTATTGTAACAGCCAGTAAAAATACAAAGCCGAATATTAATTTTATGTTTTTCATGTTTTTCATGTTTTATTAATTGTACCCTGGGTTTTGTTTGATTTGAGTATTTGTCAATTCTAAATAAGGAATTGGAAAAATTTCATTTTTACCAGCAGTAAAACCTCTACTTGCTAATACCGTAGCCGCTTTACCAGTTCTTACCAAGTCAAAGAAACGATGCCCCTCGCCTGCTAATTCCAATCTTCTTTCGTTAGCAACAGCTGTAGCACTAACTGGTACGGAAGGCAAGCCAACTCTAGCTCTTACGGCATCTAATAAAGCTTGCGCTCTTGCTCCTGTTGACCCTAATGCTTCTGCTTCTAATAAATAAGTATCGGCTAATCGAATATCGTAGGTATCTTGTTTATAGTTCAATACCGCATCGCCGCCACCTGTTGTAACATCGGCTTGTCTTGGTATAAACTTGTTAAGAAAATAGCCCGTATCTTTATAACCAGGGATATAATCTGCTTGTCCTGCTGCTTTCAACGCTTTCATATCTAAAACTGTAGCTGCAAAACGTGGATCTGATTTAATAACATCATATAAATCTTGGGTAATTGGATTAAAACTCCAACCAGCTGGCAAATTAGGTGCAGTTGTGATAGATGGAGTTGTATAACCTCTAGGGCCAACCATTACGTTTAATGAATTTCCTTCATCTGAACCAGAACCCCAGTTACCCCAACCCGCATTGGATGTGCTTGTATGGTTGGTTTCAAGAATAGATTCTGAGTTATATTTATTAGAAACAACCCATAAATCATTATAATTTGCTAACAATTTGTATCCTAATGGGCTTGTTGCTCCTGGAGTTCCATTTACAAGAGCCAATTGGGCTGCTGCCAAAGCACCTTTTCCTTCGGTAAGATACACTTTTCCTAAAGTGGCTATTGCAGCTCCTTTGGTAAAACGCCCTGCTTCGGTTGCAATATTTATACTAGCTGGTAAAACAGCAATTGCCTCGGTAAGATCTTTTTCAATTTGCGCATAAACAGCCGCTGGATCTGCTTGAGTAACAGTCAAAAATTGACTTGAAGTTAGCGGCACCGTAATTAGCGGAATATTTTTAAACATTCTTACCAAGTTAAAATAATAGTAAGCACGTAATGCTTTTGTTTCGGCAGTATATCTTGCTATTAAACTGACATCCATTGGTACAC
>CAILTC010000330.1 GCA_903837025.1 uncultured Bacteroidota bacterium
GTGTATAGGTTGCTTTCATCTCTAAAGAATCAAAAATTTGTCGTCTGTAATAACCCGTCAAAGCCAAAAAAGAAGTTCTTGGTGTTGTCATTGCAAATATTTGTGCCCCGACAGCATTTTTGTATTTGAATTCATTTTCGTCGCAATTACAGTCAGAATTTCGACCATCACCAAACGAATATTGATACGATGAATTAAACTTTACTGGTCGCCAAGTGGTGTATTTATTGTGCAAAGTATCTATTGGAATGTCAGCCTTAAATTCTTTATAAATATCATTTGCAGAACCCGTACTAAAATTAGGCGATATTCCTTGATAATTATAAGTTCCTTTCATACTATAGCTTTTTACATCTTTAGTATGACTAATAAAACCAACATCGACAATGCTTGCCGTAAATTGAATGTTTTTTTCAGGATAATAAGTAAGACCCGCATCAAAACCCAATCCTAAATCACCACCAAAAAACATCTTTTTGGCAATATCACTTTGAGCATTCCCCGAATAATTATGAGTGTAATTTGAAAGCCCTGAAGTATTGACAAGGATATTCGAATAAATTACCTGGTCATAAATTGTGTTAGTCCCCGGAACGGTATAAAAATACCCAGAATTTTGAGTTGAAGATACATTCATAATACTTGAATAAATTTTTCCCCTAACTCCTAAAACTAGCTTATCGCTTATATTTTTATGGTAGCCCACATGAAAAACAGAAAGCATTTCACCCTTCATATTCAAATCGCCTAAATTAAAAACTTTCCCCAAATAATTTTTATTTCCATCTAAAGCTAATATGGCAGGATCTTTAGGCAAATAAGCCAATACATCTAATTCTTGGTACATTCCAAAAGAAATATAGGCTCTTTTTTCGGCGTCACCAATTTTGAAACCTCCACTAAAAAATTCGACTTGCTCATTTATCGCCAACTTATCATTTCTGGAAGCAGAGAACACCACATTTCGTAATTTAGTATTAAAATCTACCCCATTATTAGCAAATAAATCATAAGCAGAAAAACCGCTAGAGCCTATATTTGCTGATATTCCTGAAAACAAAGGAACACCAACATACCAGTTGTATTTAACATCCGCACCCGGATTTGTCATCAAAGATTGTGGAACTGAAGTGAAGTTGTATAAAATCTCCTTGTTTTGAGAAAAGGAGTTAATAGATACTAATATAATTATAATAAAATTTAATTTTCTCATTGTAAAGATAAATAAACAGTGGTACTTGAACGCATCTTTAAACTTCCCAAACTACTCGTTGTCAAAGGAGTACCAGGCAACATGGTAACTGTAAAACCAATTCTTCTTGTATTTTTCAACTGAACGAGTGTTGCATTTTGAAAAATTACGGTTTTATTTACCAAATTTACTGCTCCTGTATAAGCTGGAACATTGAAAGGAATTGTATAAACAGGTGTATTATTTATATCAAGAAAATACAAATTAATTTTATAGGCACGGCTAATTGTATTGTTAAATTCAAAATAAAAATCAGCTTCGGTCAAACTATTATTAAAATAAGTATCTCTAAAAACATCAAAATTAGATACTTCCCCAGCAAAAGGAATTTCTATTCCATTAACAAGAAATTGATTTGCAAAAACCTCAAATGTTGCGAAATTGGCAACAATAACTGGGTTGACTTTAAAGTATTAACCTGGTTAAAGTCTAAATTGCTGGTACAAGAAAAAAACAATAGGGTAAAAACTCCTAAAGTCCTTTTATTAAAAACTTTTTGCATCCTAAATTCGATTTTATAAATTGATTTTATTTATTAACGTTTTCCTTCTGTAAATATTACCCGATTCACAATATTATCCGAAAAAATTACCACATTATAAGTCTAATGATACCTGCCAAATAATTTCGAAGCTTCATTATAAGCACTTTCAAAACTCATTGCCCGTAAATTTGTTTCCTCCTTTATTGCTGTGAAATAAGACAATAATTTCTCTGTAGGCATATTACCAGTCAGATCGTCCTTAGCCATTGGACATCCGCCAAAACCCTGAATAGCACCATCAAAACGACGACAACCTGCATGATATGCGGCGTCAATTTTCTCGAACCATTTGTCTGGTGAGGTATGTATATGTGCACCAAATTCTATCTTAGGGTATTTTGGAATTAAATTCGAAAATAAATGACTTATTACAGCTGGGGTCGAACTACCAACAGTATCCGAAAGGGAAAGGATTTTTACTCCCATATAAGAAAGTTTTTCTGTCCACTCGCCTACTATTTCTTCGTTCCAAGGATCTCCATACGGATTACCAAAACCCATCGAAAGGTAAGCCACGACTTCTTTGTTGCTTTTATCGGCAATTTCTAGAATTTCTTGCAAGGTTACTAATGATTCCGCAATGGTTTTATGCGTATTCCGCATTTGAAAATTCTCAGAAATAGAAAATGGAAATCCTAAATATTGAATTTGCTGATGTTGTGAAGCCAATATTGCACCTTGAGTATTGGCAATTATGGCAAGTAATTTACTTTTTGTTTGCGATAAATCCAGTTGCGACAGAACAGCAGCAGTATCCTGCATTTGCGGAATCGCTTTTGACGAAACGAAACTCCCAAAATCGATGCTATCAAATCCTACTCGCAATAAAGATTGAATATAAGCTACTTTGCTTTCGGTAGGAATAAATTCCTTTATGCCTTGCATTGCATCTCGCGGACATTCGATAATTTTGATTGCTTCCATAGAAGTCCAAATATACGAAAGTTTAAAGTTTTTCTAAAATCTTCTTGTTGATTGATTTTATCAATGCTGGTCCTTCATATATAAAACCGGTATAAATTTGGATTAAACTTGCTCCTGCTTCTAATTTTTCTATTGCATCTTCGGCTGAATTGATTCCGCCAACTCCAATAATAGGGAAAGCTTTATTGCTTTTTTCAGATAAAAAACGAATCACTTCTGTAGAGCGATTTCGCAATGGCAATCCAGACATTCCGCCAGTTTCTACTTTATTTTCAGATGTTAATCCCTCACGTGACAAAGTTGTATTGGTGGCAATAACACCCGCAATTTTAGTTTCTACAACAATATCTATAATATCAAGTAATTGTGTATCTGTCAGATCTGGAGCAATTTTCAACAAGATTGGTTTTTGCTTTGGCTTAGCCAAATTCTCACTTTGAAGCGTTTGTAATAATTTTGTCAGCGGCTCTTTTTCCTGTAATTCTCTAAGATTAGGCGTATTGGGAGAACTCACATTCACTACAAAATAGTCTACATAATCGTATAAAACATCAAAGCATATTTCGTAATCTATAATAGCATCTTCATTTGGAGTCAATTTATTCTTTCCAATGTTTCCGCCAATGAGCACACCGTTATTTTTCTTTAACTTTTCTACAGCATTTAGCACGCCCTGATTATTAAACCCCATTCGGTTAATAATCGCTTTGTCTTCTTTTAAACGAAACAACCGTTTCTTCGGATTACCTTCTTGGCCTTTTGGCGTAAGCGTTCCTATTTCTATATATCCAAATCCGAAATTTGACAATTCCTTGTATAAGGTAGCATCTTTATCGAAACCCGCAGCTAATCCAACAGGATTTTTAAACTTTAAACCAAATACTTCGGTTTCTAATCGTTTGTCGTTGACTTCGTAAATGGCTCTAAATAGAAATGAAAATCCAGGTATTTTGGATACAATTCGAATTAATGAAAAGGTAAAATAATGAACTTTCTCTGGGTCGAAGCAAAAAAGTATCCGGCGAATAATTTGTTTGTACATAATAAGGTTACGATTGGTTTGCAAAAGTAAAATTATCTATTTGATTTAGTAAAATATTTAGTCAATATATTCGAAAAATCTTTCAAGTACCTAAGAAAACGTTTTAGCTACATTGCGAATAATGAGCAAAAAATAAATTAAACTTAACAATAAAACATTTTCAAAAAATTTCAATACCTAAAAAGAGACCATTTTGTATTATTTTACAATACTCTGATTAACAATCAATTAAAAAACAAC
>CAILTC010000331.1 GCA_903837025.1 uncultured Bacteroidota bacterium
AAAAATTTTTGTCGAAAGTAATATTGCGTATTATAAATTAAAAGGTTTTAAAGTTGCAATGAAATCTGTAACAATGATTGTAAAAGTTATTTTGATTTTTTTGTGTTTATTAATGGTTTTATTATTTTGCTCGATTGCTGGAGCTTTTGCAATTGGTCAATATTTTGATAGTAACACTTTGGGTTTTCTAATTGTAGGTGGAATTTATTTGATTATCACTGGATTTTTGTTCTTGCTTAAAGATAATATTGTTGAAGGTCCAATTTTAAATAAATTTTCAGAAATATTTTTTAACGACTAATAAATTATGGAACCAAAAAAATATTCCTCTTACGAAGAAATCGAATTAGAACTTAAAATTTTGAAACTTGAAAAAGAACTCAGTTTTCAAAAGATGATTTGGAATGTTCATAAAGTAAAAGATGAACTTTCACCAAAAAACATTCTTGAGGAAGTTGTAGGCTCCTCTAAATCGATTTTTTCTAACACGTTAAAAACGATTCTTAGTAATGCAATTCCAACTTTAATACGTTGGATATCAAATAGAAAAAGAGGCAATTAAGCCTCTTTTTTTTTGTTTTAATTTTCTGGATTTATTTTTTCTTCAGGATTCGTTGAATCCGATGGATTGAAGTCGGTTGCTGTATGATCTGCTTTTTTTATTCGTTTTGGTTGTTTTTTCATTTGTTCCCCAATTATATTTGAGGCGGTAAAACTAGTAACCATACTGTTTAACATATCGCTTGCGGCCTGGGGTGAATTGGGAAGTAATATTAAGTTTGAATTAGTATCGGCACCTATGGCTTGTAACGTATCATAATGCTGAGTTATTACAATTAATGCCGATGCTTCCTGAGAATTTATTCCTACATTGTTCAAAACTTCTACACTTTCTACCAGACCTCGAGCAATTTCTCTTCTTTGATCTGCGATTCCTTGACCCTGTAATTTCTTACTTTCTGCCTCTGCTTTTGCTTTCGCTACAATTCTAATACGTTGGGCTTCACTTTCGAACATGGCTGCTGTTTTTTCTCGATCTGCTGCATTTATGCGGTTCATAGCATTTTTCACTTGAATATCTGGATCAATATCTGTTACCAATGTATTGATAATATCATAACCATAAGTCATCATGGCTTCGTTCAGTTCTCGTTTAACACCAATTGCAATATCATCTTTTCTTTCGAAAACATCATCCAAAATAAGTTTAGGAACTTCGGCACGAACTACGTCAAAAACGTAAGCTGTAATTTGATCGTGTGGATATTCCAGTTTATAAAATGCTTCATAAACTTTTTCTTGAATTACATTAAATTGTACCGAAACTTTCATTTTGATAAATACATTATCTTTAGTTTTGGTTTCTATTATAACATCTAGTTGTTGAATTTTAAGATTTACACGTCCTGCAATTCTATCAATTAATGGAATTTTTAGTTGTAAACCAGAATTTCTTACATTTAAGAATTTTCCAAATCGTTCTATTATTACTGACGATTGTTGTTTAACGGTAAAAAATGAGGATAGAAAAATAAATAATCCTATTACTAGAATGATAATTAATGAAATGTCCATATAAATAATATTTAGTTAAAATAATTACTGTTAAATTACAAAAAAACTTTAGGTTTGTTCTTGTTTAAAAT
>CAILTC010000332.1 GCA_903837025.1 uncultured Bacteroidota bacterium
ACGCTACAATTTTCAAATTAGTATTAATTAGTTAAAATAATTTGATGCTTATCGATCACTTTTCTCATATTCATTAAAGCATAACGCATTCTACCCAAGGCTGTATTGATGCTAACACCAGTTATTTCTGAAATTTCCTTGAAACTCATATCTTGATACATTCGCATTACCAATACTTCTTTTTGATCGGCAGGAAGTTCTTCGATTAGTTTTTTAAGATCTACCTCTACTTGCTCATGAATAATTTTATTTTCGATAGTAAGTGTATCATCGGACATAATTGAAAAAATCGAAAATTCCTCAGTTTCTCTAAACATTGGCATTTTTTTATTTTTTCTAAAATGATCAATAATAAGATTATGAGCAATTCGAATCACCCAAGGCAGGAATTTACCTTCTTCGTTATACGATTTTGTTTTTAATGTTTTTATTACTTTTATGAAAGTATCTTGAAAAATATCATTCGAAATATCTCTATCAGAGATTTTTGAATATATAAAACCGAATATTTTAGATTGATGTCTATTGATCAATATTGTCAAGGAATTTTCATCTCCTTCAATATATTTTTTCACCAATAAAGCGTCTTGAAGTTGAATATTAGCCATAGTAATACCTTTTAGTTTTTAATGAATTGGGAGCAATTTTATCTAAAAAGTAGTTCTATATATAGGCTAAAGTTTTTTTGTAGTTATTTATATGCCAAATTTAACAATTAATTATCCTAAAATACAAGAAAAAGCAAAAAAATAAACTCAATTCAGTAAAACCACATACTTTCTTATCGATAAAGCCGTTTAAATAAACCGAAAATCAGAAATTCAATCGCATTTTGAATAATAAAAATCTATTGAGGAATTAGAAAATTGTGAATCGTTCCTTAACAATTCTCATTTTAAAATTGATTACTTTTGTTGAAATTCGGTTTTCACATGCAAATTGACCTATCTACATTAGATCCAAAGAAAAATATAATAATAAAAGGAGCGCAAGTACACAATCTAAAAAATGTGGACGTTGCGATTCCTAGAAATAAATTAGTGGTAATAACGGGGCTTTCGGGTTCCGGAAAGTCAAGTTTGGCTTTCGACACTTTGTATGCCGAAGGACAACGCCGGTATGTGGAAAGTTTATCCTCGTATGCGCGTCAGTTTTTGGGAAGATTAGATAAGCCAAAAGTTGAATACATCAAGGGAATTGCGCCTGCAATCGCCATTGAACAAAAAGTAAACACGACCAATGCGCGTTCCACTGTAGGAACTTCGACCGAAATTTACGATTATATCAAATTATTGTTCGCGCGAGTTGGAAGAACTTATTCTCCAGTTTCTGGCAAGGAAGTCAAAAAAAACACGGTTTCGGATGTGATCACCGATGTGAAAGATTTTGGTATCGACAGCAAATGGCTGCTCCTCGCTCCTATTCATCTCGAACACGGTCGCGCTTTAGAAGACAAATTAAAAGCCTTGCTCAATCAAGGATTTTCGAGAATATTAGTCAATAATGAAACCATTCGTCTCGATGAGATTGAGAAACATACTTTAGACAATAAAGACATTTTACTCATTATTGACCGAATTGTTGTCAAGGACGAAGAAGAATTCTACAATCGCCTTTCGGATGCGGTTCAAACTGCTTTTTACGAAGGAAAAGGAATTTGCCATTTACAAGAATTAAATACGCACAAGCGCCATTCATACAGCAATAATTTCGAATTGGACGGTATTACTTTCTTGGAGCCGAATGTTCATTTATTTAGTTTTAACAATCCCTATGGCGCTTGCCCCGTTTGTGAAGGCTACGGAAATATCATAGGAATTGACGAAGAATTAGTGATTCCGAACACGTCTTTATCCATTTTCGAAAATGCCATTTATCCTTGGCGTGGTGAAAGTATGGGCTGGTTTCGAGATGAATTGGTTAACAATGCTTACAAATTTGATTTCCCAATTCATAAACCTTTTTTCGAACTTTCGGAAACGCAAAAAGATTTGATTTGGACAGGAAACAGCTATTTTCAAGGGTTGCATGCGTTCTTCAAAGAATTGGAAGACAAAAATTATAAAATACAAAATCGGGTAATGCTTTCGCGTTATCGTGGTAAAACCAAATGCCATTCTTGCAAAGGAAAACGCTTGCGAATTGAAGCTTCTTATGTTAAA
>CAILTC010000333.1 GCA_903837025.1 uncultured Bacteroidota bacterium
CCCAATTTAGCGGTCTGGACGGGACTCGAACCCGCGACCCCATGCGTGACAGGCATGTATTCTAACCAACTGAACTACCAAACCTCTGCTTTATTGCGGTGGCAAAGATACAATAGATTTCTGTTTCCACAAGCGTTTTTGCTAAAGATTTTTAATAAAATTTCACTTCACTAGCCAAAGTTTTGTTTTTCAGCTAAATATGTACTTAAAATTTTTTCGAAATTATCCGAAACACCAACAGGAACATACTTAATTTTGTTCTGTGCACAGGTCAATGCTAGCTTTTTGAAGTAGCTATTAACCCCTTTTTCATATTCTTCCTTCACATTATCGGCAAAAACAGTCACCTCATCACCCGTTTCCATATCAATAAACTTCCTTGGAGCGTTGTCAAAGTCAAAATTTAGCTCTGTTTTAGCATCGATAACGTGAAACAAAACCACTTTGTGCTTATTGTGCTTCAAATGCTGTAAGGCGCTAAATAAAGCCTCTTCATCGCCTAACTGAAACATATCTGTAAAAAGAATAATCATCGAACGACGATGCAATTTCTCCGCTATTTGATGCAAAAACGTTATTGTATCCGTACTTTTTTGAACTTTAGGTCGTACCAACAGGTTTTCGAGGGTGTTCAAAATCATTCGATGATGACGATCACTCCCTTTCTCTGGCGCATAATATTCATAAGTATCCGAAAAAACACTTAATCCAACCGCATCACGCTGTTTTTTTAGAATATTCATCAAAACCGCCGAAGCCAATACCGAAAACCCAATCTTATTTTGAAAAAAAAGATCTTTCTCCTCCAATTTCGGATAATGCATCGACGACGAATTATCAATAATCAGGTGACAACGCAAATTCGTCTCTTCCTCAAATTTCTTAGCATACAACCGATCCGTTTTGGCAAACAATTTCCAATCGATATGCTTGGTGCTTTCGCCAACATTATAGACTTTATGCTCGGCAAATTCCGCCGAAAATCCATGAAACGGACTCTTGTGCATCCCCGAAATAAATCCTTCCACAATTTGGTGCGCCAACAATTCAAGATGCTGGAAACTCGAAATTTTCTCTATCTGTGATTCAATCTTCATGTCTCAAATGTATTAAAAGATTAAATGATTAAAAATTAAAAGATTATAAAAAATTTCACTCTATCGATTACAAATTTTAAACCATTAAGAAATTAAGGTTCATTAAACCCAAAACTTAATTTTTCTTAATTTCTTAATGGTTTAAAACAAAAAAGGCTTGACTTTCGCCAAACCTTAATTCTATAAATCAAAAAGTTTCGACTACAACAAAGCGTCTAAACTATCCGCATACGTTTGTTTCGGAGCAACACCTACTTGTTTTCCTACTACTTCACCGTTATGAAACACCAAAACTGTTGGAATATTTCTAACACCATATTTTGCAGCAAATTCTTGATTTGCGTCAACATCTACTTTTCCTACTACTACTTTTCCAGCATATTCCTCACCAAGTTGGTCAATGATTGGC
>CAILTC010000334.1 GCA_903837025.1 uncultured Bacteroidota bacterium
ACAAATCATCAAACATTACACAATCTTTTCGCGGCTTCTTCTAGCGTTTTATCATCTTTTGCAAAGCAAAACCGAATCAGTTTCGAGTCTTTTCCATCGGCATAAAATGCAGAAATAGGAATGGCAGCCACGCCGTATTCTACAGCTAAACGCTTGCAAAAATCCACATCATTTTCATCAGAAATGGAAGCATACGAAACCACCTGAAAATAAGTTCCCTCGCAAGGCATCAATTCGAATCGGCTGTTTTGGAGCAATTGTCTAAAATAATCTCTTTTTTCCTGATAGAATTTTCCAAGATCCTTCACAGATGCTACTTCTAAATAGTCGCTTATAGCTGCTTGAGCGAGACTATTTACGCTAAAAACCAAGTATTGATGCACTTTCTTGATTTCCTTCGTCAAATATTCTGGTGCCACGAGATAGCCAATTCTCCAGCCCGTTATATGGAAAGATTTTCCAAAAGAAGAAATAATAATACTTCTATCTACTAATTTTTTTCTCGAATGTATGGAAATATGTTTTTGTTCAAAAGTGATGAATTCATACACTTCATCAGACATTAATAAGATATTCGGATATTTTTCGAACAAATTTTCCAAAGCTAAAAAATCATTTTCTTTCCAAACTTTTCCTGTTGGATTGTGAGGACTATTAATGATTAGCATTCTGGTTTTGTTGGTAATAGCACTTTTAATTCGTTCCCAATTGGGCGAATAATCGTCGTTTAATTCCACTCGAATGGCTTTGGCATCGCACAATAAAGTCGGAGCCTCATAGTTATCAAAACTTGGATCCAAAATAATAACTTCTTCATCCTTTTTTATCAACGCCAAAATGCTAGTAAAAAGCGCTTGAGTAGCTCCAGTAGTGACTAAAATTTCGGTTTCGGGCAATACTTTTCGCTGATAGGAATCTAAAATTAGTTGAGTAATTTTGGTTAAAAGTGGCATATAACCAGCTATTGGTAAGTATTGATGCACGTCTTTTTTAACGACTTCGGCGACGATATTGGATAATTTTTCATCCAATTCAAAATTCGGAAATCCTTGTGCCAAGTTTATGGCATTGTTTTCCGTTGCCATTTTAGTCATAGTAGCAAAAATACTGGTGGTTACGTTTGGGAGTTTACTCATAAAAACAAAGTTACTTTTTATTTATAAAAAAATGGTATTGACGAAACTGTTGGTTCAATTAATAAATTTTTTAAACACATAGAAACATAGTTTTTTATTTATTAAATCAAGGCGTTTCACTTATTTAAAGTAAACATAATAGTTATGTTATAACCAAGAATTGGTCTATCTCATTCTTTTTTCTATGTTTCTATGTGTTTAAAAAAAAGTATAATTTGATTACCTCCAATAAGTTAAATAAATTGATTAAAAAAAAAACACTAACTTTTCAGTCAGTGTTTTAGTTATAAAATGATGAGATTTCTCCTTTGTCGGAATGACAAAGTATAGATTATTCTCCAATCAATATCTCCAAAATACTTATCGCAGCTTCACTAATCTTCGTTCCAGGACCAAAAACAGCAACTGCTCCGGCATCAAACAAAAATTGATAATCTTGGGCAGGAATTACCCCACCAACGATAACCATAATATCTTCGCGACCGTATTTTTTGAGTTCCTCAATCACTTGTGGAACCAAAGTTTTATGACCTGCGGCGAGTGAAGAAACGCCAAGAATATGCACGTCGTTTTCTACGGCTTGTTTGGCAGCTTCGGCTGGTGTTTGAAACAAAGGACCTATGTCCACATCAAAACCAAGATCAGCATAACCGGTGGCAACCACTTTGGCACCACGATCGTGTCCGTCTTGCCCCATTTTGGCAATCATAATTCTAGGACGACGACCTTCTTTTTTGGCGAATTCGTCGGCTAGTTGTTTTGCTTTTTCAAAGCTTTTGTCGTCTTTTATTTCTTTGCTATACACGCCACTAAAGGATTTTATTTGTGCTTTGTATCTTCCGAAAACAGTTTCTAATGCCAAACTGATTTCGCCAAGAGTAGCACGGTTTCTTGCTGCGTCAACTGCTAATTCCAGTAAATTGCCTTCGCCAGTTTGTGCACAAAGTGTTAGTTTTTCGAGTGAAATTTGTACTTCTTTCGTATTTCTGCTTGCTTTAATTCGGTCTAATAATTCCAATTGTTGCTTGCGCACCATTTGGTTATCGACATCCAAAATTTGCAACGGATCTTCTTTTTCCAAACGGTATTGGTTCACCCCAACAATAATATCTTGGTTGCTATCAATTCGCGCTTG
>CAILTC010000335.1 GCA_903837025.1 uncultured Bacteroidota bacterium
AAACAATTAATTTCTCTGCAGAAATCTCACCACCAGCAACCCTTGGCACGACAGAATAAGTCCCGTTGCGCTGAATGTTTGCCAAGAATCTATCATTAGAATCCTGTGCTGCAACGTGCTTGTTGGCAGTATCATTATAAATACTGGAGAAAATGGAAGATAAAATAGGTTTACAAACTTCGCAACCGTCTCCTTTTCCAACAGTACCTAACACTTCATTATGATTGGTAAATTTGTTGATTTTTACGATATCGTAAAGTTCTTGTCTGCTATAAGCAAAATGCTCACAAACCACATCTTTCACTTCTTTTCCTAATGATTTTTGAGTTTCTTTTACTAAATCAACTACCATTGGTTTACACCCACCACAACCCGTTGTTGCTTTGGTCAATTTCACAACGTCCGAAAGGGTTTCGCAAGTACCGTCTGTGATCGAACAACAGATGCTACCTTTGGTTACATTTTCGCAAGAACAAATTACGGCAGTATCGGGCAAATCCATTACACTTCCCATAGTTGTGCTTTCGCCACCTCTGGAACCCAAGATTAAATCTTCTGGGTTTTTAGGCAATTTCATTGCATTACTAAAAATTTGGAATAAGCCATTATAATCGCTAGAATCGCCAACAAGAATTCCGCCTAAAAGTGTTTTACCGTCTTTGGTGACATTAATTCTTTTGTAAATTCCACTGAATTTATTTTCATAAACAATGGCCGTAACTTCTTCATTTTCGATAAAAGGATCTCCAAAACTCGCCACTTCTACACCAATCAATTTTAATTGAGTCGACATATCGATGGTTTCTCTTATGGCTTTTGTACCTTGCAGAATTTGTTCTGCAGCCACTTCGGCCATTTCATAACCAGGTGCTACAAGTCCGTAAATGTTATGGTTATAAAGTGCTACTTCACCTATCGCATAAATACTAGAATCCGAAGTTTGCATTTTATTATTCACCACAATTCCCCCACGAACCCCTACTTCTAATCCCGAAACTCTTCCTAGTTCATCCCGAGGTTTAATCCCCGCCGAAATTACTAACATATCCACTTTAAGCAGTTTTTCGCCTTCGAACATCATTCCGGTTATTGCATCTTCTCCTGCAATATATTGTGTCGATTTATTGAGGTGAATGCTTATATTCAATTCTTCAATTTTTGATTGTAACATATCACTTGCTCCTTTATCCAATTGTCTAGGCATCAATCGGGGAGCAAATTCGACAACATGAGGATTTAATCCTAAATCATAAACTGCTTTTGCAGCTTCAAGACCTAGTAATCCACCGCCAAGAACAGCAGCTTCGGTAGCGCCTTTTTGTTTTATTTTTTTGGCGTAAGCCATAATTGCATCCAGATCTTCGATGGTTCTATAAACAAAAACACCTTCTTTATCAACCCCTTCAATAAGTGGTACAAAAGCAGAAGATCCTGTCGCCAAAACTAAGTAGTCGTAAGTATGCGTTTTTTCTAAATGAGTATGTATGGTTTTTAGCTCTCTATTAATATCCGTAATTAATTCAGCCGTATTTAATGTAATATTATTATCGGCATACCAATTTGAAGTTGATAATGACAAGTCATCAGCGCTCTTGCCACTAAAGTATTCGCTCAAGTGCACTCTATCATAAGCACGTCTTGGCTCTTCGCCAAATACTGTAATTTGATATTTTTCACTTCCTGTTTTTGCGATAAATTTTTCACAAAACTTGTAACCTACCATGCCGTTTCCGACTACTATTACTTTAATCATAGCTCATTAATTAAGTATTAAAAAGCAAATATAAGTATTTATACTTATAAAATACGTATTTTACTTAATTTTTAAAATAAAATTATAAATGGCTTGATATTTTAGGGGGTTTTATCGAAAGTTAGACATCAAAAATTATCTAGTTTATCTAATGATATTCTATTATTTTTTTAGAAATAACAGCTTATTATATTGAAAACAATATCAAGTAAGCCAAAATATTTGATTTGTCCTGTAATTCATTTAAAAGAACAATTTTTCACCTCGTATATTTTTAATGCATTGCAAAACTTTATCTACAATGCATTGAAAAAAAAATAGTCTAGAATACGGGAAACCGTAAAGTGAGCAAATAAAATCACTTTTTTTTGTTTGGTTTCTAAATAGTGTCGTTTTATCTTTTTTGGCAAGAGTTACTTTAAAGGTTTATTTGATGCCAATCCTAGAGAAAGTTTTGTCGCAAGGTTCCGAACTAAAGAATATGGGAATAGCTATTTTTTCTTATTTGAAAACAAAGACAAAAATCATAAAACAATAGCAATTTAATCTATAAAGCTGTTTGTAATTTTTTTTGCAAAAATAGCTCAAATTGCATAAAATTGTCCGTAAAAATGTAGGAATTAAAGAAATATAAAAAACACTAAACGCAACAAACCCACTGATATCAGTGGGTTTGTTTGTGAAGGCAGAAGGATTCGAACCTTCGACCGCCTGCTTAGAAGGCAGGTGCTCTATCCAGCTGAGCTATGCCTCCATTAATTATTAAGTGAACTAATAATAAGATAAACTTAAAAATTAGTCGGGGTGGCAGGATTCGAACCTGCGGCCTCCTGCTCCCAA
>CAILTC010000336.1 GCA_903837025.1 uncultured Bacteroidota bacterium
ATGTTTAAAAAGATGTTCATAATAAAAACGAAATGCTACTCGTTATAGACTTTAGAAAACGATACATTTGAATTATTAAATAAAAAACTACAATGCATAAACTTTCTAGGCTTTTTTTTCTATCTATATTTAGTATAACGGTATCTATTTCGGCCCAAAAATCAGCTATTTATACACACGATTCCAAAGATTTTGACAAAGCACTTTCGTTGTATAAGGATGCGCAATACGCGTCGGCACAAATTATTTTCGAAAAAGTTAAATCGGCTACAGCCAATGAGGAATTGATTTCGGATTGTACATATTATGTTGCTAATTGTGCCATTCGAACCAATCAAGCCAATGCAGATGTGCTAATGGAGCATTTCGTTGCGGATTATCCCACAAGCATAAAACAAAATCAGGCGTATCAAGAAGTGGCACACTATTACTTTGTCCAAGGAAATTACCCGCAAGCTTTGCAATGGTTTAGTAAAGTAGATGAAGCTAATTTGAGTGCTAGCGATCTGGATCAGTTTAATTTCCAAAAAGGCTATAGTTTTTTTAGTTCTAAAAACAAAAAGGAAGCTACAACTTATTTGAATAAAGTGGTAAACTCCCCTGAATATGGTTCGCAAGCCAAATATTATCTTGGTTTTATGGCTTATGAAGGAGACGATTATAAGCAAGCTACAAAATATTTTGATGCTGTTTCGGGGGAAGAAAAATACAAAGAAAAGCTTTCGTATTATCAAGCCGATATGAATTTCAAGCTAGGGAATTTTCAAAAAGCAATTGATTTGGGGCTAAAAGCCATGGATAAATCGAATGCTTTAGAAAAATCAGAATTGAATAAAATCATTGGCGAAAGCTATTTTAATTTAAAAAAATACGATCAATCCATTCCTTATTTGGCATTGTATAAAGGGAAAAACGGAAAATGGAATAATACTGATTTTTACCAATTAGGTTATGCGTATTACGAGCAAAATAATTTCGAAAATGCCATTTCTCAATTCAACAAAATCATTGGAGGGAAAGATTTTGTGGCTCAAAATGCCTATTATCATTTGGGAGAAAGTTATCTAAAATTAGATAAAAAACAAGAGGCGTTGAATGCTTTCAAGAACGCTTCCGAAATGGATTATGATGTTTCTATTCAAGAAGACGCAAGTTTGAATTATGCCAAATTGAGTTATGAAATAGGGAATTCCTATCAAAACGTTCCATCGATTTTGATGAGTTTCTTGAAGAAATACCCTAATAATGCCAGTAAATCTGAAGTTGAAAAGTTATTGATCGATTCTTATATTTCCTCCAAAAATTATAAGGAAGCCTTATTTTTATTAGAAAAAAATAAATCAGCCGGAAATAAATTTGCCTATCAAAAAGTAACTTTTTATCGGGGTTTAGAATTATTTACTGACGGCGCATACCAGGAAGCATCCGCAATGTTTTCAAAATCTATTGATGAATCAAGAGACGCCACTTTTGCGGCACGCGCCACTTTCTGGAAAGGGGAAACCGAATATGTGTTAGATGATTTCAAAAATGCCGTCCTAAGTTACAAGCAATTTATTGGGATGGCTGGAGCCAATGAAACTCAGGAATTCAAAAATAGCAATTACAATATTGCCTACGCTTATTTTAAATTGAAGGAATATGAGCAAGCGGGAAATTATTTCGAAAATCAGATCGAAAAAGGGAAAGGTGATAAAGTTCGCTTGAATGATTCCTATTTGCGAATGGCAGATTGCCGATTTGTGACTTCAAAATACACTTCGGCTTTAGAAGCCTATAATAAAGTTATCGGATTGAAAAGTATAGATGCCGATTATGCTTATTTTCAAAAAGCAATTTGCTACGGATTTCTTTCTAAAAACGATAAAAAGATCGAAGAACTCAATGCTTTTTTACAATTATATCCAAAATCGGATTATCGGGATGATGCGCTGTTTGAACTCGGAAATACGTATGTAACGACTAATAAACAAGACTTGGCGATAAAAACGTATGACCGTTTGAATACTGAATTCAAGAAAGGATCTTTTACTTCGAAAGCCATTTTGCGTCAAGGATTAGTGTATTACAATTCGGATAAAGACGAACAGGCTTTGGTCAAATTTAAGAAAGTGGCTGCTGATTTCCCTAAAACTCCCGAAGCTTTAGAGGCAGTTGCTACGGCACGATTAATCTATGTGGATAATGGCAAAGTCGATGAATATGCGACTTGGGTTCGCACCTTAGATTTTGTTGCAGTTTCCGACGCTGATTTAGATAATGACACCTATGAAGCTGCCGAAAAGCAATATTTGCAAAATAACACCAAGCAAGCCATTTCGGGTTTTAGTGGATATATTGCTAAATTTAATAACGGAATTCACGCTTTAAAAGCCAATTACTATCTGGCTGAAACTTATTTTTCGGACGGTCAAGAAAGCAAATCGATTCCTAATTATGAATTTGTAATTGCCCAGGCTCGAAGCGAATTTACCGAACTATCTATGGCACGATTGGCACAGATTTTCTTGAAAAATAAAGAGTATTCTAAAGCGATTCCGGTTTTAACTCGATTAGAAACCGAAGCGGAACTTTCTCCTAATAGAACATTTGCACAATCTAATTTGATGAAATGTTATTACAATAATAAAGATTATGATAATTCGGTTGTGTATGCTGATAAAGTTTTGGCAAACCCCAAAACCGACGATAATGTAAAAAGTGATGCACAAATAATCGTTGCTCGTGCAGCAATTCAAACAGGAGATGAGGCAAAAGCTCGTTCGGCTTACGCCAAATTACAAACCATTGCCAAAGGAGAATTAGCCGCCGAAGCCTTATATTATGATGCCTATTTCAAAAATAAAGATTTAAAATTTGAAGCGTCGAATACGATGGTTCAAAAATTAGCCAAGAATTATTCGAGTTATAAATATTTTGGAGCCAAAGGTTTAATTCTGATGGCGAAGAATTTTTATGGTCTAAAAGATAGTTTTCAAGCGACTTATATCTTAGAAAACGTGGTAAAAAACTTCACTGATTTTCCCGATGTAGTTTCGGAAGCAAAAACAGAATTAGATCGAATTAAAAGTGAGGAATCTAAAACAAATTCATCAATATCAAATTAAAAAAATCCGTTGAAACCCGCGTCCTTGCTTTAGTAAATCTGCGTTTATCTGCGTTCCAAAAAATATAAATATGAAAATCAATTTTCAAAATAAAATCACACTGCTTTTTTTAATCGTAAGTAGCACATTGGCTTTCGCCCAAAAAAAAGAAGAAAACATAGGAACCGAAGTTGTGAATGTGGTGAAACCCTATACGCCAACAATTTCGGATGCCTTCAAAGTACAAGAAACTCCTGTGCTTGATGACCAAGGAAATGCGAATAAAGAAACTATAAAATACACGATTTTCTCTTTTCCGGTGGCTTCGACTTTTACGCCATCTAAGGGAAAAGCCGAAGGGGTCGAAAAAGAAGAGCAAGTACATTTATTCAAGAATTATGCAACTTTCGGAGGTGGAAATTACGGTATCGTAAATGCTGAATTGTTTGTCAATCAAGATTTGAATGCTACCGATTATGTGGGCGGAATGCTTCGTCATTTATCTTCGCAAGGTGCTATAAAAGGAGTTGAGTTAGATAATAAATTTTATGATACTTCGATTGATTTGACTTATGGATCACACGAGAAGGATATGTCTTGGAATATTGATTTGGGCTATCAAAATCAAATTTATAATTGGTATGGTTTGCCAACAGGTTTTGCAAGCGGATTGTCGCCAAGTGATAGAGCTAATTTGATTAACGGAATCAACCCGCAACAAAGCTATAACAACTTGTATTTAGGAAGTAAAATTGAATTTAATGAAAGCATTGTAAAGGATGCAAGCGTGAAATTTGATCATTTTTCGGATGCTTTCGGATCTTCTGAAAATAGATTTTATGTAAAACCCTCTTTTCAATTTGACATCAGTGACAAAGCCATAAAAACGAATGTAATTGTTGATTATCTTGGTGGTAGTTTTAAGAAAGACTATTGGACCGCAAACGAGTTAAAATATGGTTTTACAAATTTTGGTGTTGCGCCAAGTTTTGTAATGAATCAGGATGATTGGACTGTGCATATTGGCGCTGGATTATTTTATAGCTTAGACACACAACTCAGCAACAATAAATTTTATATTTATCCCCAAATTAATGCATCATTGAAAGTTGTTGGTGATTTGATGGTTTTTTATGCTGGAGCCGAAGGAAATTTAGAGCAAAATACGTATTCGGATTTTGTTAATGAAAATCATTTTTTATCGCCAACATTAAACATCGCGCCAACCGACAAGCAATATGATATTTTTGCTGGTTTGAAAGGGAAATTGGCCAATAATGTGAGTTATAATATACGAGCTTCGTATATAAATGAAAGAAATAAAGCGTTGTTTAAAAGTAATGATTATACCGAAATCAGCAGTAATGAAAATTATGCTTTCGGGAATTCGATGCAAGTGGTTTATGACGATATGAAAACGGTGAGTTTTTATGGAGAATTAAAAGCTGATTTTTCGAAAAATGTAACTTTTGGCATCAACGGAACTTTTAGTAGTTATACCAATAAATATCAAGCCGAGCCATGGAATTTGCCTTCAATAAAGTTGAATTCGACCCTCGATTTTAACATCACCAAGAAATGGTATGCCGGTGTAGATGTGTTTTATGTTGGAGATCGAAAAGATTTAAAATTGAATCTGTATAACTTATATGCAACGGGACCAAGTCCTATAACATTAAATAGTTATTTTGATGCCAATGCACATTTAGGTTTTAAATACAGCGACAGGTTAACTGCCTTTTTGAAAGTAAATAATATCACAAATAAAGCGTATGAAAAATGGCTGAATTATCCAGTTCAGGGATTTCAAGTGGTATTAGGAGCTAATTATAAATTTGATTTTTAGTTAAAGGCACAAAGACGCAAAGGTTTCTGGGTAGTATCAAACAATAACAATAATAATATCAACAACGATTTTTTTTCTTCGTGACTTAGCGTCTTCGTGGCAAAAAAAATTGCGCTTTCTTAGCAAAAAAAAATGACTTTCAAACAAAAAACACACCAGTATTACCTGCAATTAATCCAAGATAGAATCGATGTTTTCAAGGATATGATTGCAGCTCTTACCGAAGATTCTAAAAACGATGCCAAAGGTTCTGCGGGCGACAAACACGAAACGGCTTTGTCGATGATGCACATCGAGCAAGAAAAACTCAATCGTAAATTGAGAGAAGTTTTGGAGCAAAAAAACGTTTTAGATAAAATTGATTCTACGACAATTGCCAAAACTATTATTGTTGGCAGTTTGGTCAAAGCCAATGGAATATTCTTGTATCTGAGTGTGGCACTTCCCAAAATCAGTATTGAAGGGATTAATGTAATTGCGCTTTCTCCACAATCTCCATTGGGAAATAAATTAATGGGAAATGAAGTGGGATTTTCGTTTGAGATTAATGGGACGAAGTATGTGATTGAAGAAATTTATTAAGGTTTAATGATGGTTATTTCTTACGATTTTTATTATTTTTGGAATGATCATTGGTTTTGTCGTCTTAATTCTAATTTCAAATATGATGAAAAATAAATTGATTTGCTTGATAATGTTTGCTTTAATTGGGTGCTCTACCACAAATAAAACAACTTCGACACAGATTGCTTATCAATCACTTACCGATATAAATGATATTGAAGGGACTTGGGTATTGAAAAATGTATTGATGGGAGACGCCATGGATGTGCCTTGTGGCTTTATGAATGAAGGAAAAGTAAAAGAAATGAATCTAACTTTTACTGCTGAAAAAGTTGACGTGAGGGGTCAGAAAAAACTTTATGGACGATCTTCGGTCAATGATTTTATAGGCGGATATACGATTTTGTCCTATGATTCCACTACAAAAACGGGTAAAATAAAGTTGGATCCATTCGTTTCAACACGTATGGCATCTGTTGATCCTACTTTTATGAATTGTGAAAATCGTTATTTTTCTTATTTAGAAAAATCGGAAGACTTTAAAATCGAAAACGGCAAACTGCAATTGAGTAAAACTTATCCACTTGTAAAAGGAGATACAGTTAATTTTCCTTTTGGCGAAAGCTATAAAAATGTACTTTATTTTTATAAAAAGTAAGATCAAATAGATTGATAATTTATTTTTTTTTGCCATTTTTTCAAACTAATTTTAATTAATAAAAGTACTTATACTTTTCAATTAGAATCCACTTAAATCTAAAAATAGTATGAAATGGTTTGCTTGTTTTTTGCAATGAATCTATTGGGTCAAAACATTGAAAAAATAGAATTAAATAAGGAGTATCCCAATAATAAATTGGATGCAGGCCAAATTAAAGTATATTTTTCGACTTGAAAAATGCAAATACTATACAATTTTGGTAAAGCTTGAAAGAATAAAAGTCGCAGTTGTTTAGATAATATAGGCAACAAACTGCTAATCAAAAAGAATCGCGCCCATGATGAGAAGGATTAGTAGTAATTAATTTTTCACCTATTCGAACTGCTAATTATTGTTAGACAGTGAAAAGACCTTTTGATTCTGGAAATCCTAAAGAAGGAACAATTTCGATACACGTAAAAACAAAAAAATAACAATAAGTTATATTTATAACTTGAATCAACCAAAAATCCCTGATTCCCTAATGATTTTTTTTGTAATTTTGCCAGCTTAAAAGTTTGACTTTAAAACGAAATAAAA
>CAILTC010000337.1 GCA_903837025.1 uncultured Bacteroidota bacterium
GCATCATTTGGTTATGAAAGCTTTCGAGAATGAAGGAGTGGTTTTCAGTGATGTCTTAATTGACAAAACATTTCCACACGAAAATGCACCAACACGCAAACCTGCAACTGGTTTATTGACGAAATATATTAACAATCCGGAATACGATTTGGAAAATTCATTTGTCATTGGCGATAGAATTACTGATGTGGAATTGGCTAAAAACTTAGGTTCGAAAGCAATTTTTATTAGTAATGATGAAGAATTGGGAAGTGATGAAATTTCGTCTAAAAGATACGAATTGGATGCCGTTATTGCTTTGCAAACCACCCAATGGAAAACCATTTATGAGTTTTTGAAACTAGAAGAACGTTCGGCAACTATTTCTAGAAAAACCAACGAAACCGATATTTATATCAACTTAAACTTGGACGGAACTGGAAAAAGTAAAATTGAAACCGGCATTGCTTTTTTCGATCACATGCTCGATCAAATTGCACGTCACGGGCAAATGGACTTAGAAGTGATTGTAAAAGGAGATTTGGAAGTTGATGAACATCATACGATAGAAGACACAGCGATTGCCTTGGGAGAAGTTTTTGCGAAAGCATTAGGAAACAAATTAGGAATAGAAAGATACGGTTTTTGTTTGCCAATGGACGATTGTTTGTCGCAAGTAGCCATTGATTTTGGAGGTAGAAATTGGTTGGTTTGGGAAACCGAATTCAAACGTGAAATGGTGGGGAAAATGCCAACAGAAATGTTCTATCATTTCTTCAAATCCTTTTCGGATGGAGCCAAAGCCAACATCAACATTAAAGCCGAAGGAACGAACGAGCACCACAAAATCGAAGCTATTTTTAAGGCTTTCGCGAAAGCGATAAAAGTGGCTGTAAAACGCGATACCGAGAAAATGATTTTGCCAAGTACGAAAGGAATGCTTTAAAAAAATATGAATTATAAGTTATGAATTATTAAGTATTAAAACCTTAATAAATCTTAATTTCTTAATGGTTAAAAGAAATGAAAATAGTAATCATAAATTACGGAGCAGGGAATATTCAAAGTATTATGTTTGCCATCGAAAGATTGGGATTCAAAGCGGTTTTGAGCAATATTCCAGACGAAATAACGGCAGCCGATAAAGTTATTTTTCCAGGTGTTGGCGAAGCAAGTTCTGCAATGAAAATGCTCGAAGAAAGTGGTTTAGACACACTAATTCCAACATTGAAACAGCCTGTTTTAGGAATTTGTTTGGGAATGCAATTGATGTGTCATTCATCGGAAGAAGGAAATACAAAAGGTTTGGGAATTTTTGATGTGGATGTTGTAAAATTTACTTCGAAAGTGAAAGTGCCACAAATGGGATGGAACCAAATTTATAATCTGAAATCGGATCTTTTCAAAGGAATTGCCGAAAATGAATACATGTATTTGGTTCATAGTTTTTATGCGCCTCTTTGTAAAGAAACAATTGCCACAACAAATTACGAGCTGGAATATTCCTCGGCTTTAGAAAATAATAATTTCTTTGGAACCCAATTTCACCCCGAAAAAAGTGGGGATGTGGGAGAACAGATTTTAGCTAATTTCTTAAAATTATAAATTTCAATAGCAATTTTTAAATCTGAAATCAAAAATCGTTAATCTTCAATCAAAAATCAAATGAGAATAATACCTGCAATAGATATCATCGACGGAAAATGTGTTCGCTTATCGAAAGGCGATTACAATACCAAAATTATATACAACGAAAATCCGCTTGAAGTTGCGAAATCATTCGAAGCACACGGAATCGAATATTTGCATTTAGTCGATCTTGACGGAGCCAAATCAAGCAAAATTGTCAA
>CAILTC010000338.1 GCA_903837025.1 uncultured Bacteroidota bacterium
AAGCATAAAAAAGGGGTATAACTTTATAAAGTTAAACCCCTTTTTTATCGCATTCGTATTCGAAAATTATCCCTTGATTTTTTTTAATGCCGCTTTAATTCCACGAACTAATGAGGAACTGAATCCGTGTGTTTCCATTTCACTCAAACCCGCAATAGTACAGCCTTGTGGTGTTGTTACACGATCTATTAATTGTTCTGGGTGTATGTTTTCTTCCAAAATCATTTCGGCAGCTCCTTTTACAGTTTGAGCAGAAATGGCCAAAGCCGTTTGCCAGTCGAAACCTATTTCGATTCCAGCTTGCATCGAAGCCCGAATGTAACGCAAGGCAAAAGCCGTTCCGCTTGCCGCCAAAACAGTCGCTGCATCCATTAATTTTTCGTCAATAATAGGTGCCGTTCCAAGATCTTGGAAAAGAGCAATCACATTTTGAGCATTCTCTTTGTCTTTTTCGTTAAAAGCAATACAAGTTGCTGATGCGCCAAATTGAGAGGCAATATTAGGCATGATTCTCACTGCATGATGGGTTTCGCCAATCTTGTTTTGAAGCGCTTCAATAGACAATCCGCTTACTGCTGAAGCGATCACTTTGTTTGAAATAGCAGGCAAAATTTCGGCAAAAACAGTATTAACCTGATAAGGTTTTATGGTAAGAATAATAATATCTGCCTTTTGTATGTCCTGTTTGTTATCTGTAGAAACCGTAACTCCTAATTCTTCTAAATAAAGAATACTTGATGTGTTTCTTCTGGTAATCGTAACTTGATTATTTTTTGAAAATTTTGCAATTCCTAATGCTATGGAAACGCCCAAGTTTCCGCCTCCAATAATATGTACTTTCATTTTTATTTTAGCTGTTGGTTGTTGTTAATAATAATTCTATTCCATCTGATTTTTTACAATAATTTCCCACTCAAGAAAAGCATTGCAATCGAAAAATAAATAATTAGACCTGTTACATCTACTAAAGTAGCTACAAATGGAGCAGAAGAAGTTGCTGGATCTAATTTTAATTTTTTTAGTAAAAAAGGGATCATAGAACCCGAAAGTGTACCCCATAAAACAATAAAAACTAAAGAAACAGAAACGGTCATAGCGATATAAAACCAGTGAATTCCATAATTATGTAATCCTGTTTGTTGCCAAATCAAGATTCTAATAAAACCAACAATTCCTAGAATAGAGCCTAATAAAAAACCAGATGCAATTTCCTTTTTCATCACATACCACCAGTCTTTAAGGTCTAATTCTTTTAGAGCCATGGCACGAATAATCAAGGTTGCTGCTTGTGAACCCGAGTTCCCTCCACTTGATATAATTAAAGGAATAAATAAAGTAAGTACAATTGCTTTATTGATTTCTCCTTCAAAAAATCCCATTGCAGAAGCAGTAAACATTTCCCCGAGAAATAAAACAACAAGCCAAGTGGCGCGTTTTTTTACCATTTCTAGAAGTCGAGTTTGCACATAAGGCAAATCTAATGCTTCTAATCCCCCGAATTTTTGAATATCTTCAGTATCTCTTTTTTCGATTTCTTCTTTGATGACATCAATAACATCATCTATAGTGACACGACCCACTAAACGACCCAATTCATCTACTACAGGAATGGCTTCTAGGTCGTATTTATCCATTATTCTAGCAACTTCAACATCCGGCATTTCTACATCAACAAAATGCAATTTGCGAATGTAAAATTCACTAATTGGTGTTTTTGTAGTAGGTGCCGTAAGTAAATCTTTTAACGATAATCGACCTTTCAATTTATTTTCGTCATCGACCACATAAATAGAGTGCACTCTGGAGATATTCTCTGCCTGAATTCGCATTTCTTTTACGCACGTTAGCACATTCCAGTTTTCATTGACTTTCACCAACTCTTTATGCATGATTCCACCAGCTGTATCTTCATCATAACGCAACAAATCGACAATACTTTTGGCATGTTCAATATCCTGAAGTTCTGATATAACCTCAACTTTTCTTGCCTTCGAAAGTTCACCAATAATATCGGCGGCGTCATTTGTCTCTAATTCATCTAGTTCTTCTGCAATCTCTTTTGAAGAAAGTCGGCTTAATATTTTTTCCCGTAAATCATCTTCAAGTTCAAGTAGAATTTCAGCTGTTTTTTCACTATCTAAAACTTGAAAAATGTAGGTTGCTTCATTTATATCTATTTCATCTAGGATTTCTGCAAAATCCGCATGATGCATATCATTCAATAAAATTTCCAATTCATGGTTATTTTTTGCTTGAATAAGTTGCGCTATTTGTTGAATTAAATCTTTACTGATTTTAAACTCCATCGGCTTCTATTTTTTGGGTAAGTGCTATAAATTGTTCTACATTAAGCTGTTCAGGACGCAAGTTAAAAACAGGGTCTTCTCTTAAATCATCGGACAAATTTAGTGTTTTTAAACTGTTTCGCAATGTTTTTCTTCGTTGTTGAAAGGCTGTTTTAACAACTGTGAAAAACAATTTTTCACCACAAGGCAAGCTGTAATTTTCTTTTCTTCGCAAACGTAAAACACCTGATTTAACTTTTGGTGGCGGAATAAAAACATGTTCGTCGACGGTAAATAAATATTCGGCATCATAAAAAGCCTGTACTAAAACCGAAAGAATTCCATAAGCTTTGGTTCCCTTTTTTTCGCAAATACGTTCTGCAACTTCTTTCTGAAACATTCCTGCAAATTCTGGAATTTGATCCCGATATTCTAATGCTTTGAAAACGATTTGCGTCGAAATATTATAGGGGAAATTTCCAATTATAGCGAATTGTTTCCCTTCAAAAACTTCATTGATATTGTATTTCAAGAAATCCTTTGAGATGATTTTATCTTTCAATTTGGGATAATTTTCATCTAAATAGGTCACCGATTCCGTGTCAATTTCGATAACATAGGTATTAATGGGTTTCTCCAATAAATACTTCGTCAAAACGCCCATTCCTGGACCTATTTCTAAAACATCGTCGTAGCCTTCCAGATTCAAAGTATCGGCAATTGCTTTGGCAATGCTTTCATCTTTCAAGAAATGTTGTCCGAGGTGTTTTTTGGCTTTTACTTTTTCCATATTGTCTTTGCGAGGCACTACGCCATCTCGCTTTATTTTTAGGTTTATTTTGCCACGAAGGCACGAAGTCGCAAAGTTTTATTGCTTTATATAAAAGGAGTTTTATTATGTTTGGTTACCATTTCAACTGTATTTTTACTCCAAACTAATAATCCTTTTTTTCCAATTTTTATTAATCTATCAATATCTACATCATTCTTAACTGCCCACTGAATCCATTTCTTTACAGAATAACTCCAATAGCTCCAACCCAAAACCATTCCAACAAGTAATGCTATTTTAAAATTTAAGTCCAAAAACATACTCAGCCCAAAAGCGGTAAAAATAATAATAACTATCACAGGTAAATTAACCAACAATTGACCTCGCAATGAAATGTTATAATCAGAAAGATTCTTATTATTCATAATTTATAGATAAAATTAGTTGCTTCCTATTCTCAACTAAACACTTTTTAATGCTCACTTATCACTTCCAATTCCGTTCTAAAAGACAGCATTTTATCTCCAAATAATTTCAATCCTTCTTCCCTTAATTTTGGCGCATCTTCTTGGTAATATTTCTCCAAAGTTGCTTTGCTATCCGTTGTATATTGAACTGAATAGGTGGTTCCTCCCATTTCTTCCTCAATTAAAACCCGCACCATACGTGCCGAAGAGAATTTTCCCGTGGCCAAAACTTCCGGAATATGTTTGTGTTGCATCCAAATCATCCACTTTTCGTGAACGCTTTCGTGTATGTTTGTGGTAACGTTGTAAATGATCATTTTTATTTTTTAATCGTTAATAGGTTTAATCGATTAACCGAATCAACGATTAACCAAATCAACTGCTACAGCTCTTTATCGCCTCGCAATTGCCGATATTTTTTTCGAGAATCAACAAAGTATATACTGTCCTGATGATTCATAATTATTTTCTCGTAAAGCGGTTTTGCTTTTTCGGGTTCATGCAATTTATTATTTTCAATTTCGGCCGAAAAATACAAAGCTTCATCAATATAAATTCCGTCTGCGTGATGATTAATGATTTCTTGATATTGGCTTAAAGCCGAATTATAATCGCCTAACTTTTCGTAAATTCCTCCCAAACGCAACAAAGTTACGGCTTCAATTTCTTGTCCTTTGAAGCTTTTCAAAATCGACTGAAACTGCACAATGGCTTCCTGATTTCTTTTTTGATACAAAAAATAATCCCCTTTGGCAAATTGTTTCAAAGCTGTTTGTGTCGAATCGGCAACGGTATTGTCATTGATTAAAAGGAAATATTCCATGGCGTCATTGGCTGTCAATTCCGAAGTTGCCGCTTTCAATTCCTTGAATTGCTTCAACGCCCACACAAAATCACCTTGAAAATAACTCGTTTTAGCAGCTTTCAAACTCGCTTCGTGCGCCACCTCATCGTTCTTCAAATTTTCTTCAATTTGAGAATAATAAAGTAATGCCTGATTGTATTTTTCTTCGTAAAGCAAAATATCCGCCAACTCCATTTTGGCCTGAGCCGTTTCAAATTCGTTCAACTGCAAATCGAGCGCTTTCTTTATTATTGCTTTTCCCTGCTCTGGTTTTCGCAAATTAAATGCCACAAAATGTGCTTGAATGATTTGCAAAGATAAGGTAAAAGGTGTTATTTCATAGTGCTTCAGCAAATCAGATAATTCGGTATTGATCTTGAGAAAATCATTTTCTTGCGCCTTTTCGATTTTCATTTTCAGCAAATAGGAATTAGCTTGAACAAGTTGTTCTAAATCTTTGGTGTTTTCCAAAACAAAGCCCAAGATATCTTTAGCCGCTTCTTGATCGTCTTCTTCAATGGCAAGTTGTCCCAAATTTACAATGCTCGAAAGCGATTCGGGATTGCGTTTGTAGATTGATTTTTCTTGGATAAAAGCCTTTCCAAACTCTTTTTGTTGCACATAAAACCAACTCAAATAATGATTCCAGAAAACATCTTGATTTTTCTGCGCTCTTGTAATTAAAGCCTTTCGCAAATTTTCGGTAAACTTTTCATCCCCTTGATCTGCCATAAAACGAGCCAACTGATTTTGAATTTGTATTGAATTCTGGGGATTGGCAAATGCTTCGTCAAGGAAGGTCGAAATCATCATTTCGGTATTGCCTAATTGTCCGTAAAGCAACGCCATTTGATAATTAAAATTAAAAGTTGGGACTAATGCCAATGCGGTTTGATAGGATTTTAACGCCCGTTCTATCAATGCTTTTTTCTCGAAAGAATTAGCAATTCCGTATACATCGTTGGGATTTTTCTTGATTCGGTCAATGGCCTCGTCATAGTATTTTTTGGCAGAAGCCTCATTCTTTTGCAACTGGAAATTATAACCCAATTCGACCAAAAGAATGCTTTGTTTGTATTTGTCTAATCGCTCTTTGATTGCTTTTTCAGCAACATCATATTGCTTTAATTGCTGATAACAATCAATCGTTCTTTGGAAATACTGGGAATTTTGTGGTATTGATTTTAATAATTCTTCGAAACTGATTTTTGCTTTCTCAAAGTCGCCTTTGTCGTAATAATACTGCGCCAATTGCTCGTTTTGCGAAAAACAAATCAATGAAAAAAACAGGGTTATATGTAGAAAGAGTTTTTTCATTGACTGTTTTTAATTGAAATTGGGCATTTTAATCGTAAAGTAGTAGACGAATATTAATAACCATTTATATTGAACCTGTTTGTATTACTTTATCAACAATCCATTTATTGTTTATTCTCTTAATTGAGACTTCATAATCAGCTCCACATTTTGTGCCACAACCATAACTCACTTTAATAATTCCGCTTTCTTTGCTATTAAATTGAATTGGATAGAAATAAAGAGCTCCAGCAAATCCAAATTTATATTTTGTTTCCCACATTTCATACTTATTCTTTTGAGGAAATTCAGAAAAGTTTTTGAAAACAAATTTATGATTATTATAGCTTTTTAAATCTATTCCATATTCTTCGTGAATAGCAAAAACTAATTTTGAAGTATCCTTAACCAATAAAGCTTTTCTAGTTTCTAAATCTGTTCCGTCTGGAAATTTAAAATAAATTCTTCCGTCTTGATATGTTGAATCAACAACATTTAAAAAGACTTGTTTAAAAACTTCTTTTTCATAATTCACAACAGGTTCTTTCTTTTTACAGCTTATTTGTAAAAGGATAAAAACAAGAAAAAAGATGTATGATTGTCTCATTAAAATATGATTGTAAACAAATGAAAATCATTTAATCTATAATATCAAACCCACAGAAGCTGCGCAAAACCTCAGGAATCACGATACCTTCCGGCGTTTGATAATTTTCTAAAATCCCTGCCAAAACTCTTGGCAATGCCAATGAACTTCCGTTTAGGGTGTGTGCCAATTGGTTTTTTCCGTCTTTGTCCTTGAAACGCAATTTCAAACGATTCGCTTGAAAAGTCTCAAAATTAGAAACCGAACTGATTTCTAACCAACGTTCTTGCGCCGTAGAATACACTTCGAAATCATACGTCAAAGCCGATGTAAAACCCATATCGCCACCACAAAGACGCAATATTCTGTACGGTAATTTCAATTCCTGCAAAATGCTTTTTACGTGTTCAACCATTCCGTCCAAAGCTTCGTAGGATTTGTCAGGATGTTCTACACGCACAATTTCGACTTTATCAAATTGGTGCAAACGGTTCAATCCTCGAACGTGAGCCCCATAAGAACCGGCTTCACGACGGAAACAAGGGGTGTACGCAGTGGTTAAAATTGGCAATTCGTTTTCGTTCAAAATCACGTCACGAAACAAATTCGTTACGGGAACTTCTGCTGTTGGAATCAAATATAAATTATCGGTGGCGTCGTGGTACATTTGCCCTTCTTTGTCTGGCAATTGCCCCGTTCCATAAGCCGA
>CAILTC010000339.1 GCA_903837025.1 uncultured Bacteroidota bacterium
CGCGAGTGGCTTATAGACGACTACAAACTAAAACTAACCTTATTGATAGGGAAGAAGTATCGGGAGAAAATCATGAATGAAGCCGATTAATTTTCAGGAGTTATTTACCGCTATTCGTTACAAACTAAGTTCACTGAACTCCAATTGAAATAAACGTTAAGTGAGGTAATCTTTTCTGTTTTTAAAGAAAAAAAGGATTTCCACTGCTATCGGGGCTATGAAATCCTGTTTGCAAAACAACAATTTTATAAATTATTAAATCTAAAAAATGTCAAAACAATTCGCCGATTTAGGAATTTCAGCACCTTTGCTAAAAGCCATAACTGAGTTAAAATTTGTTGCGCCAACAGAAATTCAAACCAAGACCATTCCGGTACTTTTATCCAATACAACTGATTTTGTTGGACTTGCTAAAACTGGAACAGGAAAAACAGCCGCGTTTGGTTTGCCATTATTGCAATTAATCGACATCAATTCTGCTGTTGTTCAAGCAGTTATTCTAGTTCCAACACGGGAGTTAGGACATCAGATTTTTAGTAATTTAGAAGCTTTTGCAAAACATTTACCTCAGGTTTCTATCGCAGCAACTTGCGGAGGAATTCCCATAAAACCACAAATAGAGCGATTAGCAACGCCAACGCATATTGTGGTGGCAACACCAGGACGACTAATCGATTTAATACAACGCAAAGCAATTAATTTAAAAGAAACTAAATTTCTTATTCTTGATGAAGCCGATGAAATGGTCACCATCCTAAAAGAAAGCTTAGACGAAATTATTGCCGAATTACCCAAAAATCATAAAACATTTTTGTTTTCGGCTACAATGCCAGGAACTATTAAGCAATTAATTCAGAATTACTTAAACAAAAATGTCGTACAAGTAAGTGCTGATATGCAAACCATTGGAAATCAAGGAATAGATCACCAATATATTGTTGTAGATCCCATTGAAAAATTAGATGTTTTGATGCACTTTCTAACTTCAAAAGAAGGTGAACGCGGAATTATTTTTTGTAAAACCAAAGCGGCAGTTAATAAACTAGCCAAAAACTTAGCCATCAACCGGTTTTCGTCAGGAGCCTTACACGGTAGCTTATCGCAAGGTATTAGGGATCGAATTATGGAACAATTTCGAGAGGGACACATTAATATTTTGGTTGCAACCGATTTGGCGGCAAGAGGAATAGACGTAAAGGAAATCTCTTATGTGGTCAATTATCATTTACCAGATGTTTATGAAGCCTATGTTCACCGAAGCGGAAGAACGGCTAGGGCAGGAGCAAAAGGACTTTCATTGACAGTATTACAAGCCGAAGAAGTTGTTGAAATTGCCGATTTTGAAAAAGAATTGGGAATTAAATTCTCCAAGCTAAAAAAACCTTCTTTGGATAATATAGAAGAAAATAATACGTTATTATGGGCGAAAAAGATCTTTAAAACCAAACCCAATCACGAAGTTTCTGAGGATTTCAAAAAGGTTTAATTCGGGAGCTAGAAGGCAGTCTCCTACGACCACAATACATATTCCCCAGCAAGATCAAGCCTACAGAAGAAGACCCC
>CAILTC010000340.1 GCA_903837025.1 uncultured Bacteroidota bacterium
CGCAAAAGTATAAATAATAATTCAGATACCATTTTATTATCCAAAGTTTATGATTTTTTCTTTATCAAATTAAAGAACAAAACGCTCCAAGCCAGTATTAATAGGAGTCCGCCAATAGGTGTTACAAATCCAATTGATTTAAAATCTATTGTTGTGCAATTTTTTGTTGCCAATAAATAAATGGAACCTGAAAAGAATACTACACCAAAAACAACCAAATTATAGATCCATTTTTTAGACTTTTGGGATAGTTCATTTGTCATGCCAATAAACAATAAAAACAGGGCATGATACATCTGATATTTTACACCAGTTTCGAAAGTGGAAAGAGATTCAATAGACAAAACTTTTTTTAAGGCGTGAGCACCAAATGCTCCTAAAATGATAGCTAGCATTCCGAAAATTGCCCCTGTAGAAATTATTTTTTTGTCCATTTTATTGTTTATTTTGGTGCAAAAGTATCTCTTTATAGTCAAATAGAAAGTATTTTTACCGAACTTTTTTACATGTTGTAATTGATAACAATTAATTTTATTTTTTTTAATATGTTACAAATACAACAATTTAGTATATTTGTGTTATATTTATTTAATTATGAGAACAATTCTAATCATTGGAGCAGGAAGATCAGCATCGTCGCTAATTCAATATCTTTTAAATAAATCAGAAGTAGAAGATTTACATCTTGTTATTGGTGATTTATCATTGGCTTCAGCTCAAAAAAAGGTGAATAATCATCCTCATGCTACTGCAATTGCTTTAGATATTTTCGACAAAAAACAAAGAAATTCAGCTATTCAAAATGCAAATATCGTGATTTCGATGTTGCCTGCTCATCTTCATATTGAGGTTGCTAAAGATTGTATTGTCTACAAAAAACACCTAGTTACCGCCTCCTATATAAGCGAAGCCATGCAAGAATTAGATGCTTTGGCCAAAGAAAACAACCTCGTTTTCATGAATGAAGTGGGTCTTGATCCCGGAATAGATCACATGAGCGCCATGAAAATAATCAATGAAATAAGGGAAAAAGGAGGGAAAATGCTTTTATTTGAATCTTTTTGCGGCGGTTTGGTTGCCCCAGAATCAGATACAAATTTGTGGAATTATAAATTTACTTGGGCACCGCGAAACGTGGTGCTTGCTGGACAAGGTGGTGCAGCAAAATTCATTCAAGAAGGAACGTATAAATACATTCCGTATTGGAATTTATTTCGTCGAACCGAATTTCTAGAAGTTGAAGGTTACGGCCGTTTCGAAGCGTATTCAAACAGAGATTCTCTGAAATATCTTGATATTTATGGACTAAAAAATATACTTACGTTATATCGAGGAACCATTCGCAGAGTTGGTTTTTCGAAAGCCTGGAATATGTTTGTGCAACTAGGTATGACGGATGATAGTTATACGATGGAAGATTCCGAGAATATGAGTTATCGCGAATTTGTGAATTCTTTCTTGCCCTACCATCCTACGGATTCTGTCGAAAGTAAAATGCGATTGCTTTTGAAAATGGATCAAGACGACATCATGTGGGATAAACTTTTGGAATTGGATTTATTTAATCGAAACAAAAAAGTAGGATTACAACATGCCACACCAGCACAAATTCTCGAAAAAATACTCACTGATAGTTGGACACTTCAACCTGAAGATAAAGATATGATCGTCATGTATCATAAATTTGGATATGAAATAAACGGCAAAAAACTACAAATAGATTCGAAAATGGTTTGCCTTGGCGAAAACCAAATTTATACGGCAATGGCAAAGACCGTTGGATTACCTGTTGCCATGGCGACATTATTAATCCTAAACGGTACGATTAAAACTCCCGGAGTTCAGCTCCCCATTCTTAAAGAAGTGTATTTGCCTATTTTGAAAGAACTTGAAGAGTATGGAGTTGTTTTCAACGAACAATCAATGCCATATTTGGGTTATAACCCTGATAAATAAGTTGAAAATAGGACACTGATAAAATGGATTTAATTCATAAAGACGCGAAAAAAAAACTGATTTTCAAACTGAATTAATATATAAATTTGTTTTTTTTCGCGTTTTCGCTTTTGAGAATCTGTTTCATCTGCGAATAAAAAATATTTCGACAACTCTACAAAATATTTGTAAAACAATAGCTATTATCAATATTTTTACAATACTATTCAAGAATAAAACACACAAATTATAAAAGAAATAAAATGAATGCCCAAACACTTTATCAAGAAACCATAAAATTTGCAACCTTAAAACATTTAGATAAAAAACAAACTATTCCAGGTACTAATCTTCCCTATGTAGTTCATTTAAGCAACGTTGCAATGGAAATCATGCTGGCTTCAAAAGAAACGATTGATTTTGATTTGAGTTTTGCAATACAAGTTGCATTGTTGCACGATACTTTGGAAGATACAGATGCAAATTTTGATGAATTAATCAGTGCATTTGGTGTCGAAGTAGCTGAGGGTGTCTTGGCTTTGACAAAAAACAATATTTTATCAAAAGAAGAGGCAATGTTGGATAGCTTGAACCGCGTTCAAAAATTGAAGAAAGAGGTTTGGGCAGTGAAATTAGCAGACAGGATTACAAATTTGCAATCTCCTCCTTCCTATTGGGATAATGCCAAAAAGAAAAAATACCAACAAGAAGCTAAAATAATAGCAGAAAAACTAAAAGGAGGGAACGAATATTTAGAGAAGCGCTTGTTGATGAAGATTGAAAATTATGAATCGTATCTTGATTAAAAACTTAATTGAATGAATTAAATATCAAAAAGGGACGCAGATAAATCCTATTTCATCTGCGTCCAAAAATTAATTATTTCGATAACTCTACAAAATATTTGTAAAATAACGGAATAGTTTCTATGCCTTTTAAGTAATTGAAAACGCCAAAATGTTCGTTTGGCGAGTGAATCGCATCGCTATCTAAACCAAATCCCATCAAAATAGTTTTGCTTTTTAATTCCTTTTCGAACAAGGCAACAATTGGGATACTTCCACCGGAACGCACCGGAATTGCAGGAACGCCAAAAGTTTCCGTATAGGCTTTGTTGGCGGCTTTATAGCCAATGCTATCCGTTGGCGTTACATAACCTTGTCCGCCGTGATGCGCTTTTACTTTCACTTTTACTCCAGATGGAGCAATGCTTAAGAAATGATTGGTAAACAATTCGGTTATTTCCTCCCAATCTTGATTCGGAACCAATCGCATCGAAATTTTGGCGAAAGCCTGACTTGCAATAACAGTTTTAGCACCTTCGCCAGTGTATCCGCCCCAGATTCCGTTTACATCAAGGGTTGGTCTTATAGAATTTCTTTCGTTAGTTACGTAACCTTTTTCACCGTAGACATCATTTAAATCTAAAGCTTTTTTATAATCCTCTAGATCGAAAGGAGCTTTTGCCATTTCTGCTCTTTCTTCGGCGGATAATTCCTCGACATTATCATAAAAACCGGGAATGGTTATATGGTTGTTTTCATCGTGAAGCGAAGCAATCATTTTTGCTAAAACATTGATAGGATTCGCAACTGCACCACCATATAGTCCGGAATGTAAGTCGCGATTAGGGCCAGTTACTTCGACTTCGACGTAACTTAAACCACGTAATCCCGTTGTGATAGAAGGTTGTTGATTAGAAATCATTCCTGTATCTGAAATCAAAATCACATCGTTTTTTAGTTTTTCCTGATTGTGTTCTACAAACCAACTTAAACTTTTAGAACCAATTTCTTCTTCGCCTTCAATCATAAATTTTACGTTGCAAGGCAAAGTACCTGATTGAATCATATATTCTAGTGCTTTTACATGCATATACATTTGACCTTTGTCATCACAAGAACCCCGCGCAAAAATGGCGCCTTCGGGATGAATTTCAGTTTTTTTGATAACGGGTTCAAATGGTGGGGAAGTCCATAACTCAATAGGATCGGCTGGTTGCACATCGTAATGTCCGTAAACCAAAACGGTTGGTAATGTTACATCGATAGTTTTCTCACCATAAACGATAGGATTTCCTGGAGTTTCGCAAATTTCGACAAAATCGCAACCTGCTTTTTCCAAACTTGCTTTTACAGCTTTGGCTGTTTTAATAATATCCTGATGATAAGCTGGGTCGGCACTAACGGACGGAATTTTCAATAATTCGACTAATTCGCTGATAAAGCGACCTTTATGCTCTTGAACGTATGCTTTTATGGTTTCCATTATTTGTTTAAATTTTAGTACTTTCAAAAGTACAAAAAAGAGAATAAATATTTTTGTATAATTTTCTTTGATAGTAATAAGATATGCTTATATTTGCACCCACAATTACGCGGATATGGTGAAATTGGTAGACATGCCAGACTTAGGATCTGGTGCCGCAAGGCGTGTAGGTTCGAGTCCTATTATCCGCACTTTTTAAATGCAATTATCTTATTTTTAGATAGTTGCATTTTTTAGTTTAAAGAGTTGCCCGACAATTGCCCGACAATTTGAGAAACACTAAAAAAAATAATACATTTGTAACGATGCCAATTTTAAACCAACGTTTGAACGACGTAAAACGGGAGCTTGAACAACTCCCGTTTTTTTATGTTTAATAGTTAGAATAGAAAAGTGGGGCACCTGAGAAATAAAATGGGGCACCTAAAAGCGTGCCTTTTTTGAAGAAATATTTAGAAAATCATAAAGACTAGAAACCCCCTTATAATCAAAAAAGCCATCCACAAAGTGGAAAGCTTTTCATTGGTCTAACTACTAAACCTGCCCCGTCTTGCGACGTGACGAAAACAACACAACAATCTTAGATACTTATATTGGGCAAAAAAGCGATTCATTTCTGAATCGCTCTTCCCAATTTAGCGGTCTGGACGGGACTCGAACCCGCGACCCCATGCGTGACAGGCATGTA
>CAILTC010000341.1 GCA_903837025.1 uncultured Bacteroidota bacterium
AAGTAATTGCTCTCTTTGTTCTATTATAGAAGCTATTTCCTGTTTTATTTTTGGTTCGTTTCCAAGTCTAAAAACGGCTCTTTGTTGTGTCAATTCATTCACATTGTAAGGTGGTTTTATTTTGTTTAAAACCGAAATTACCGCAGTAGAAGCATAACAAATTCCCAATCGGATTCCTGCTAAACCGTATGCTTTTGAAAGCGTTTGTGTAATCACCAAATTAGGATATTCATCTAATTTATTCATCCAACTTTCCTTTTCCGAAAAATCAATATAAGCTTCATCGATTACAACTAATCCGTTGAAATTTTTCAAAATATAAGTTACGCTTTCATCCGAAAATGAATTGGCAGTTGGATTATTGGGCGAGCACAAAAAGAGGATCTTGGTATTTTCATCTACAGCGTTTAAAATCTTTTCGACTTGTGGTTGAAAGTCATTTGACAATAAAACTTCTCTGTTTTCAACAGCATTGATATTTGCCAAAACGCCATACATTCCGTAAGTTGGCGGCAAAGTAATTACATTATCAACTTTGGGTTCGCAAAAAGCTCTAAAGAGTAAATCTAACACTTCGTCACTTCCGTTACCGAGTAAAATTTGATTTATTTCTACCTTTTTTAGCTTCGCCAAAACCAATTTCACATTACTTTGTTGTGGATCGGGATAGCGATTTACACCATTTTCAAATGGATTTTCATTGGCATCCAAGAAAATCATATCGGCGGTGTCGAAATCTTCAAATTCATCACGTGCTGAAGAATAAGGCTTCATCAGCTTTACGTTTTCTCGAACTAGATTATTTATATTAAAACTCATTTTCTTTTATTTATATTTTTAGAAAAAAGAAACAAGACTTCATATTCAGCCTAAATTCTTTAATCTTTCTTCTTGTCTCTTACCTCTATTCTAAACTCTTCAATCTCAAAGTAATTGCATTTTTGTGCGCTTGCAATCCTTCGGCTTCCGCCATAATTTCTATAGCATTGCCAATATTTTGAATTCCTTTGGCAGAAATTTTCTGAAAAGTCATTGATTTGGTAAAACTATCCAAATTGACGCCGCTATAATTCTTGGCATAACCATTGGTTGGCAAAGTATGATTGGTTCCCGAAGCATAATCTCCTGCACTTTCTGGTGTATAATTACCAATAAAGACAGAACCTGCATTGGCTATGTTATTTACAAAATAGTCTTCGTTTTTGCTGCAAATGATAAAGTGTTCTGGGCCATATTCGTTGATTAATTCCAAAGCAATGGTGTCATTTTCGACAAATATCAATTTCGAATTGGCAATCGCTTTTTCGGCAATCGCTTTTCTTGGTAGTACTTCCATTTGAGATTGAACTTCTTTTTCTACTTCATCAATCAATGCTTTCGAAGTCGCAACTAGAATCACCTGACTATCGGTTCCGTGTTCCGCTTGCGACAATAAATCGGAAGCGATAAAAGCAGGAACTGCAGAATCATCGGCAACAATCAATAATTCCGAAGGACCGGCTGGCATATCGATGGCAACGCCAAATTGAGTTGCTAGTTGTTTGGCCACAGTCACAAACTGATTCCCAGGACCGAATATTTTATACACTTTTGGAATGGATTCTGTTCCGAAAGTCATCGCAGCAATGGCCTGAATGCCTCCTATTTTTACTATTTTGGTAACACCACACAAATGAGCTGCGTACAAAATGGCTGGATTTATATTTCCGGTTTTATCTGGTGGTGAACACAAAACAATTTCGTTACAACCAGCAATATTTGCAGGAACGGCAAGCATTAGCACTGTTGAAAACAAAGGTGCCGTTCCTCCGGGAATATACAAACCAATCTTTTGGATCGGTCGTTTTTCTTGCCAGCAATTAACGCCTTCAATAGTTTCTACAACTACTTTAGCCGTTTTTTGAGCCGAATGAAATTTTTCGATATTTGATTTTGCTAATTGAATAGCACTTTTTAGCCCTTCTGGAATTAATGCAATTGCTTCTTCGATTTCGGTTATCGAAACTTCGATATTTTCGAATTTTGCACCATCAAATAACGAAGTATATTTCGCTACTGCAACATCGCCTTTCTTTTGAACTTCCTTGAAAATTTCTTTCACGGTAAATTCAATATC
>CAILTC010000342.1 GCA_903837025.1 uncultured Bacteroidota bacterium
AGCGCTATTTAGTTTTATAAGGTTTTGATTTTAATGGTATCATTTCTTTGTCAAAAGAAAAAAGTGATACCGATTATATGATTATGTAGTTTTGTTGTAAAGTACAAATGGCTTGTTGGAATCAATGCCTAAACTAAGAGGTTTAACGGAGATCGTTTCCGTAAAAAAGGTATGATTATAAAGATTGATTTTTTAGAGATCTTACCACTCATTCACTTTATTGGCATCCATTTTAATGAAAATAAAAAGCAATATTGTAAATCCCCAAAGTCCAGAACCTCCATAGGAAAAGAAAGGTAATGGAACGCCGACAGTTGGAAAAATACCCAAAACCATAGCGATATTTACAAAAAAGTGAATGAATAAAATACCAGCGACGCAATAGCCATAAACACGACTAAATTTAGTTTTTTGTCTTTCGGCAAGGTAAATAATTCTTAGAAATAAACCTGCAAATAGTGCAATTACAACTAGTGAACCTACAAAACCCCATTCTTCGCCCACGGTCGTAAAGATGTAATCGGTATGTTGTTCAGGTACAAAACCGCCTTTGGTTTGTGTTCCTTCAAGAAATCCTTTCCCGAACCAGCCACCAGAACCTATCGCTATTTTCGCTTGGTTAGTATTGTATCCAATCCCTTTGACATCTAGTGATTTACCCAGTAAAATATTAAAACGATCTCGGTGATGTTGTTTAAATACATGTTCGAAAATATAATTTACGGATAAAACAAATCCAGATATAAGTGCAAAAAGCATTCCACTTAAAACGATATTTCTTTCAGATAATCTTGATTTGAAATGAATAAAAAGGATTACTAAAAACGCTATAAGAATTACATATTGAGTTTGTAAAACGAGTGTTAATACAAATAGAAGAATAGCAGAGAAGCCGGTTAATATATACCAAGAAGGAAGTCCTTCGCGATACAAGACTATAATAAATATGCTATAAATCATTGCACTTCCTGGGTCAGGTTGAGGTAATATTAGCATAACAGGTAAAAATACAATAGCCAAAGCTTGAATTTGTCGGTTGAGATCCTTCAAATTTATTTGAGTATCACTTAAATATTTGGCTAATGCTAATGATGTTGCCGCTTTGGCAAATTCGGATGGTTGTAATGTAAAACCGCCAAAACTGTACCAACATCGTTGACCAGCAATAACTTTACCAAAAGCAAATAATCCTAGCAAGGATAATAAGGAAACTACAAAAATGATACTTGCATACTTTTCATAAAATTTTCCGTCAATAGAAAGGATAATGAAAATTAATGGAATTGCTAATAGTATAAAAACAAGTTGTTTTTGATACGTATCCTCCATAGATGATAACGAAGAGGAATATATATTCAACCATCCCATTATTACTAGCGCAATATAGATGATGATGCATATCCAGTCGAGATTATTCGTTATACTTTGATTTTTCATTTGAAATAAATCGCTTATTTTTGTTTAGTAGTGTCTACTTTTATCGTTGGAACTGCTATTTTATTTTTTGAAATTGTATCCATGACAGGATTTCTTTCTATTTTACTTGCTGCTGCACTTCCCCCTAATTTTGCATACTGACCTTGTAAACTTTTCGAAAGAATTCGTGTCTCTAAGTCAGTTCGTGTGATTTTTTTTCTAAGGTATTTTTCGATCATCAAACTGGCTATTGGCCCAGCAATGGCTGCACCAAATCCTCCGTTTTCGACTAATATTGCTATGGCAATTTTTGGATTGTCTTTTGGAGCAAAAGCAACAAAAATAGAGTGATCCTCCAGTTTTGTTCTTACCCCATTAATTTTAGCAAAATTCTCAGCAGTTCCTGTTTTTCCACAAATATCAATACCTTGAACCCGAAGCGCACTTGCGGTTCCTAAATTATAAACATCAAATAAACCATCTATCATAGGTTTAAAATATTTTTTGTCTATCGTGGTTACATGTTTTGTTGTAAAGCGAGTGTCAATTTTTTCGCCTTTAATTTTCTTGATGATATGAGGCGTGTAATAATAGCCTTCATTAGCAACTGCCGCCATCATATTAGCGAGTTGAATGGGTGTTGCTAATACTTCACCTTGCCCAATTCCGTTTGAAACAATAGTTGGACTTCTCCAGCCACCATTAGGATACATTTTTTTGTACGTTTTTGAATCTGGAACTTTTCCTTTTTTACCAGTTGGCAAATCATAACCCATAAATTGTCCTAATCCAAAACTTTTCACATGCTTACTCCAAATATCAACAGATTCTGATGGGTTTACATATTTATTTATAGTTCTCATATAAATGTTTTCAAAATAGGTATTACAAGATTCATAAATACCATTATGTAAATGCATCATACCGCCATGACAATGGCATTTTATAAATCGCCCTTTTAAATAATAACCGTGGTTACAAGCAAAACCAGTTTGCTCATCAACAGCTTCTTCTTGAAGTGCGGTAAGACCAACCATAATTTTAAAAGGAGAACCAGGAGGGTATTCGGCTAGCAATCCTCTGTCATAAAGAGGTTTAGCGATAGAGTCGCGGTATAAAAGGGTGTAATTTTTTGATCTTTGGCGTCCCACTAATATAGAAGGATCGTAAGAAGGGGCTGTCACAAGTGCCAAAATCTCACCCGTTTTGGGTTCTATAGCTACAATTCCACCTCTTTTATTAATCATTAATTCTTCGCCATACTTTTGAAGTTCGGCATCAATAGTCAAATTGATATCTTCACCCTGAACGGCGATTGTATCATATTTTCCTTCTTTAAGAGAGCCAATTTCACGATTGTATTTGTCTTTTTGATAATATTTTACTCCCTTTACACCTCGTAAAATTTCTTCATAACTTTCCTCAACGCCTTGTTTTCCTATTAAATCGCCATTATTATAATAAGGATTTTTTGCAACTGTTTTTTCGTTCGCTTGTGTTATAAAACCAAAAACATTGGCGCCATAATTTACTTGATAATCCCGTAATGAACGTTTTTGAAAATAAAAGCCTTCAAATTTTCGAATTTTTTCCTGAAAAGCAGCAAAATCATTTTTGTTCAATTGTGATAGGAATACCGAAGGTAATCTTGGGCTATATACTTTGGCTTTTGCCATTGTTTTAATAAAATCCTCTTTGGTAATATTCAACAAATGACAAAATTGCAAAGTGTCTAATTTTTTAACATCCTTTGGGATTACCATAATATCATACGAAGGCTGATTGGCAACTAATAACTTCCCGTTTCTGTCGTATATATAACCTCTTTCGGGATAATCATACTTTATTTTGATAGCATTATTGTCTGATTTCAATTTGTAAGAATCATCAATAATTTGCAAATAGAATATACGTATTACTAACAATAATGCCGCAATAATTATAAGTGAAGGAAGCAGCGCTTTTCTCATCGTCTATTTGGCTTTATAAGATATATGATAATAACGCTTATGATAATTGTGAATAAGGTACTTAATAGGGTTCGAATTAAAACATCCAATAAAAAGCTTATTTGAAAGGCTTCGAGTGAGAATAAAACGAAATGATGAATCAAAACCGAAAAAAGTATAAACGAAAATCTTTCTGGTGTTAATACATCAATTAATTTTACGGTTTGATATTCGTAGCTTAAACCAAAAGAAAATCGGAATAAATACGGTCTATAATAGGCCAAAACAATACAAGCCATCGTGTGAATTCCACCCGAATTACTAAATAAATCCATGATGAAACCTAGAAGAAAACTCGCTAAAAGAAGTCCTGATTTATTACCGTTTACCGGATATAAGATGATGAATAGTATATAAGGAAATGGACTAATGTAGCCCAAAAAATTCATATTATTAAAAATGATTATTTGAACCGACAATAGCAGTATAAAACGAAAAATATTGGTGAATAAAGCACTATTCATTTTTTCCTGCTTTTTCTAAATTAGTAATTTCTTCGCTGTCTTTACTTTTAATGATATACACATGACCTAAATTTGTCATATCATTAAAAAGTTTTATATCTAATGTATAATAATGGTTTTCTTTGTTGGTGTAACGCTTATAAACAGTTCCAATATTAATATTTTCAGGAAATATAACAGATTGTCCACCAGTTACAATGGTATCTCCTATTTTTATAGCGGCTAATCTAGGGATGTCTATGAGCTGAACATAGCCAGTACTTTTTCCGTCCCAAGTCAAAGAACCAAAATGATTTGATCTTTTTAGTTTTGCATTTATTTGGGATTTAATATTCAAAATACTTACCACTGTCGAATAGTTGTTTGAAGTATTATCAACTATTCCCACAATTCCTAAGCTATTGATGACTCCCATATCCGATTTCACACCTTGAAGACTACCGGAGTTCAATGTTAAGTAATTTTCGTGAGCATCATAAGAGTTATGAATCACTTTCGAAACTATTATATTGGCAGGTTTCAATCCTTTTATGTTTTCTAATTTCGGGAGAGAAGCGGTATCTTTTACATTAATAAGAAGACTTCTTAATTTTGCATTTTCTTGTGCAAGTGCATCATTTTCAGTTTTCAAATTCAAATACTCACTAGCGTTATTTATTTTTTCGTAAACGCCACCGCTCAAAAAATTAGCCGAACTTATAACTCTACTTCTATGGTAGGTATGAGATTGAATAGTCAGAGTTAACGAAATACCCAAAAGCAGCAAAAACAGTAATCGATTACTGTTTTTATATATAAAGTTAAATATTTGCTGCATTTTCTAGCTGTATAATAAATGTTGTAAAATTTTAAACTGTAAGTCGTAAACAAGACAAAGTTCTATTTGATCAAAACACTTTTGAATTTCGCTAAATTTTTAAGTGCCATTCCTGTTCCTCTTACCACGGCTCTTAAAGGATCTTCGGCAATGTAAACAGGTAAATCTGTTTTTTGCGAAATTCTTTTGTCAAGACCTCTTAACATTGATCCACCACCAGCAAGATAAATACCTGTATTGTATATATCGGCTGCTAATTCGGGAGGTGTTTGAGATAAGGTTTCCATGACAGCATCTTCAATTCGTTGAATTGATTTGTCTAATGCTTTTGCTATTTCTCGGTAAGAAACAGCAACTTGTTTTGGTTTTCCGGTAAGTAAATCTCTACCTTGAACAGACATATCTTCGGGAGGAGTTTCTAAATCTTCGATAGCAGCTCCCACTTGAATTTTTATTTTTTCGGCAGTACTTTCACCCACAAAAAGGTTGTGTTGCGTACGCATATAGTACACGATATCATTTGTAAAAACGTCACCAGCAATTTTCACCGATTTGTCGCAAACAATTCCGCCTAAAGCGATAACCGCAATTTCGGTTGTTCCGCCACCTATGTCAACAATCATGTTTCCTTTTGGTTGCATAATATCAATACCAATACCGATAGCTGCTGCCATTGGTTCGTGTATCAAATAAACTTCTTTTCCATTTACTCTTTCGCAAGATTCCTTAACGGCTCTCATTTCTACTTCGGTAATTCCAGAAGGAATACAAACTACCATACGAAGTGCTGGAGTAAACATTCTTTTTTTCAAGGCAGGAATGCTTTTTATAAGCATGCTTATCATTTTTTCTGAAGCATCAAAATCAGCAATTACACCATCTTTCAAGGGTCTTATCGTCTTAATGTTTTCATGGGTTTTTCCTTGCATCATATTGGCTTCTTTACCAACGGCAATGATTTTTCCTGATACTCTATCACGAGCAACTATTGATGGACTGTCAATTACGACTTTATCATTGTGTATGATTAAAGTGTTTGCGGTACCAAGGTCTATCGCGATATCCTCGGTCATGAAATCAAAAAATCC
>CAILTC010000343.1 GCA_903837025.1 uncultured Bacteroidota bacterium
AACAAAATCAATTTGATGAACGAGTTGACAAAAGTAAAACGCGTTATGCAAAAAGTCGTTGGTGACGCGCCACACGATGTGTTATTAGTTCTTGATGGATCAACCGGACAAAACGCTTTTGAGCAAGCAAAACAATTTACTGTAGCTACCGAAGTGACTTCGCTTGCGGTTACAAAACTGGACGGAACTGCCAAAGGTGGAGTTGTTATTGGAATTTCAGACCAATTTAAAATTCCTGTCAAATACATTGGTGTAGGGGAAGGAATTGAGGATTTACAGGTCTTTAATAAATATGAATTTGTAGATAGTTTTTTTAAATAATAATCTATGTCAAAGTGCTGAACTTTGCCATAGCTTGCCTTAATAGTACACAATGAATTTTTCTTCTTTCAAAAACATCCCGACTATTTATCTTTATTTGTTAAGTGTTATTTCATTTGTTTTAGCAAATTTATTTAGAGATAAAAATGATTTTTTATATGGTTTCCTGCTCGGTTTAGGAGCAGCTTTATTTATTTATGGATTTATCAAAAATAGAAAAAATAAATAAATCGATGAAAAATATATTCAAATTACTGTTTGTTTCCTTGCTTTTTATCTCTTGTCAGCAAAAGATAAAACCTTCTGATATAGCTACTATTAACGGTTATTGGGAAATTGAAAAAGTGGTTTTTGACCAAGGAAAAGATAAAGATTATACGATTAACGAAAGTTATGATTATTTTAAAATTGCCAAAAATAATGTTGGTATTCGGAAAAAAGTAATGCCACAATTAGATGGTACTTTTATCGTGAATGATACGTATGAAAATCTTAAAATACGTTTCGATAAAGACAAGGTATTCTTTGATTATGTTACTCCTTACGCAAAATGGTCCGAAGAATTGATTGCGATTTCTAAAGATAAATTAGTTTTTAAAAATGCCGAAAATAAGGAATATCATTATAAAAAAGCGTCACCAATACATATTTTAGACAATGGCAAAAAGACTAAATAATCAAAGTACCGTTGGTGATGTTTTGAAACAAATTATTCAAGTCAACAAGCTTCAACCCGGAATGGACCAAATAGACGTTAAGGATGCTTGGAAAAATCTTATGGGTAATGGAGTAAATTATTATACAAAAAACGTCGTTCTCAAAGGAAGTACCTTATATGTAGAGCTTTCCTCTGCGGTTTTGAGAGAGGAATTAAGCCACGGAAAGACAAAAATTATCACGATGATTAATGAGGAATTACATCGTGATGTTGTGAAGGATGTAGTTTTGAGGTAATCAGTTTTCAGGTTGCAGATTTCAGAAATAAAAAAATCCCATTTCAATTTTGAAAAGGGATTTTGTATTTTATAGACTTCCAACTGCCTTCTGCAACCTGAAATCTGCAACCTGAATACTAGAACTGCTCTCTTCCAGAAAAATGAAAAGCACCTTCGATAGCTGCGTTTTCATCGCTATCAGAACCATGAACTGCGTTTTCACTCATAGAAGTAGCATATTTTTTTCGGATAGTTCCTTCGGCAGCATCAGCAGGATTTGTTGCGCCAATCAAAGTTCTAAAATCTAAAACGGCATTGTCTTTTTCTAATATGGCTGCGACAATTGGTCCGCTTGACATAAATTTGACTAATTCTCCGTAGAAAGGTCTTTCGGCATGAACTTCATAAAAGGTTTGAGCGTCAGCTACTGTTAATTGCGTTAATTTCAATGAAACGATCTTGAAACCAGCATTTGTAATCATTGCTATTATATTTCCTATGTGACCGTTTGCAACCGCATCCGGTTTGATCATTGTAAAAGTTCTATTTGAATTCATTTTTTTTTGGTTTTTGTATATTTAGTGTAAAAATAGACTTTTTAATGTATTAATTTCAGTAAATCAGTGTTTAGTTTGAATTTATCTGATGTGAATTTGACTTATTTTAGATTATACTTTGAAAATAAGTTTGTTTTTATATAAAATCCATAAGATGAATGACCATAAAAGCGCATAGGACAAAGCATAAGCTAATGATGCATTCAAAGGATTGGCGAAATTTGGAACAATACAAAAAGAGTAAAAGTAATCCTCAAGATTAATCTTGCTTGTTATCATTTTAGGATTCTGAATTTCAATTGCACTCATCGTTCTCGAAATTATAGGAGAAAAAAAGAAAACAAACATGGGATTAACTCCCCAAATTAAAAAGAATTTGGTCCATTTTTTATAGTTTACAATTTCGATTATGTAGTACAATACACTCAAACATAATGTTGCTAATCCGGAGGAAAATAAGACATAAGAACTTGTCCATATCGATTTATTTATAGGAAATGTAACATTCCAAATAATACCCAAAAAGGTAATTGATACACCTACAATCAATAATTTTTTGAGAATTTGTCTTTTGGGTAGAGGACGATTTATCAATTGTCCTACGAGCATCCCTATTATTCCGGAAGCAATTGCTGGTATAGTGCTTAAGACTCCTTCTGGATCCCAAGTTTTTGTAGTAATCCACATGTGCCCTTTTAGGATTATGCCATCAAGCCAAGAAGCAAAGTTGGTTCCTTTTTCTAAATTGACTCCAATTCCAGGAACAGGGATGCATGTCATTAATACCCAATATAAAATAAGTAATCCGGCAGCGACTAGAATTTGTGTTCTTTTTGAAGTTTTCGTGTATAGTAAGGATGTGATGAAGTAAACAATTCCTATTCGTTGTAGTACTCCTGGGATTCTGACTGCTTGGTATTCTTCGATGCCGCTATAGGCCAAAAAGAATAAAAAGGCAAGTAGTATAAGGGCTAAATAAAGTTTGATTTTTGAGCTAAAATTACCTAAAAGAGCATAAGTTACCGCAAAAGTGATTGTCAATCTTGCTCCTAAAAGAGGAATACCTTCTAAACTAAATATTGCAATTTTACTAAAAAAGTTCAAGAATAATCCCAAACAAAAAATGCGAAGCGATCTAGCTGCTATTTTATTGAAGGTTTCGTTATCGAGCTTTTTGTTTGGCATTGCAAAGGAAATTGCAGCTCCCATTATAAAGACAAAAAAAGGAAAAACCAAATCAGTTGGTGTACAACCATTCCAGTTTGCGTGTTCCAAAGGCGGGTAAATAGCTTCCCAATTCCCAGGATTGTTGACAATGGTCATCAACAAAATGGTAAATCCTCGGAACACATCTAGTGAAGTTAATCGTTCTTTAGTCATTGGTTTTGGTCTGAATGGTTGGTGATTTTTTTTAGGGTAATACAATTATATCAAAAACACTTTCTAAGGGGCGAAGTCTTTTAACTAAAAGTGCTATTAAATCGGCGCTATTTTCCAAATAAAATTCCGAAAAATTTGCTTGTCGTTCTTGTAAACTTTGATTGGGGAATAATTCTTTTTGTAAATCAATAATCCGTTCCAATTCTTCCGAATATTTTCTTTTTTGTGCTTTTAGCAATCGTTTTTCAAGATTTGCTAAACCTTTTATTTGTTTGACTTCCTGCGCTTTTACAGCTCCAATAAAGGATTTGTCGGTTTGGCTGGCTATTTTGTAAAGAGTTTCGAATTGTTTTTGTAAATGCTCTTTTTGAACTGTAAAATCAACAGGAAACTCGGATAGTTTGACAATACTTTGATTTTTTAAATCATTTTGTTTTAAAAATAGATTGCTCCAAGTCAATCCTAATTTAGCTGCTTTTTGAGTTTGTTTTTGGGTTGTTAAAAGTACCGAATTCCGAATTAATAGTATTGGGAAAGTCACTTTTACAGCATCGAAAAATGATTTTAATTCTAGCCAATAAGCAATTTCTCCGCCTCCGCCAATGTAACACAAATTCGGCAAAATCACTTCCTGGTACAACGGACGCATAATCACGTTAGGACTAAATTTTTCGGGATGATTCTCTACTAATGAAAGTATTTCGTTTTCCGAAAATTCAATTTTGGTGTTATTTACTTTGTATTTATTGTTTTCGAAAAGGATTCGTTCCCGCAAATTATCTTCCAAATAGAACAAATTAATTTCTCGAGGATTTACTTGGATGCTGTAATTTTTTAAATTTTCGATCGTGTCCAATACTTTTCTATGTGAAGTTTGTTGAACCAATTCTTCCTTTATATAAGGTATGAAAGTGCGTTTCAAATCTTGATTGTCGGCATCGAGAATCACCAAACCATAAGCTCCAAAAAGTTCATTCGCCAAGAATCGCGTTGCATCAGCTAAAGTAACATGGTTTAAATAGGATTCTTGAAAAAGTTTTTTGATCGTTTTGGCATTTTTTCCTGAACCGAGTTCCCGAGCGTAAACTTCAAAAAATTCAGCTAATCCGTAGGTAGATAATCGTCCGACTGGTCCGGTACTTTCTTTATTCCATCGAAACTTTCGACCTTTAAAATTGAAATAATTAATTTCTTCAAAATCATGGTCTTCGGTGGCCATCCAATAAATAGGTACGAAGTTACAATCGGGATATTCCGCTTTTAATTCCTTGGTTAAATTAATTGTCGAAATGATCTTGTACAAGAAATACAGTGGTCCAGTAAATAAATTTAATTGGTGGCCTGTTGTTATTGTGAAGGTATTCGAATGGTTTAAAAGTTTAATATTGCTTACTGTTTCGGTTGATGTGTTTATTTGCGCATATTGCTCTTCTAAAACCGAAACTAATCGTTGTCTTTTTTCATCACCATTAAAATTGATTTTCTTTTCTAGAATTTGTTCTTCAAAATTTTCAAGATTGGGGAACCGATTGTAAAATGACTTTAAATTGGGTTTTTGGTCTAAATAATCATTCATCAAAGTAGAAAAATATCCTGAATTTTGATAGCTGATATTGTCGGTTGGCATAATTATTTTTTTTGTAAAAATAAGGAAAAAAATAACAGCTAAATTAGTTTAATGAGATTTCAATTTTTTTAAATTAATTAAAAAACAATAAAATTAAATATGTATTTTTCTTGTTAAATACAACGATTTCGCTAAAACTATATCAAATTAGCAAAGATACATTAAGATTCGATAAAACAGTGTAAATAATAAAATACATTTACAGCGAATTTAAAAAAATACACTTATGAGTATTGGTTATAAAGTAAATGTAAATGATGCTTTTCACTTTGATTTAGAGGAGGAAAGCATTTCGAAACTGGATGCAGTAAAGACGGATTTAAATCAATTTCACGTTTTGCATCAAAACACTCCTTATAAAGCGGAAATTGTTTCTTCGCATTTTAATCAAAAAAAATATACCGTCAAGGTCAATAACAGCACCTATTCAGTGTCTATTGCCAATGCTTTAGATCTGCTTATTAAAGATATGGGATTTGAAGTTGGATTGACCAAACAGGTCAACGCAATTAAAGCGCCAATGCCTGGTTTGATTTTAGAAATTAGTGTGGTTGTTGGACAAGCTGTAAAAGAAAACGACAATTTGATTATTCTAGGTGCTATGAAAATGGAAAATAGTTTCCTTTCTCCTCGCGATGGTGTCATCAAAACGATATCGGTAGCTTTAGGAGATGCAGTTGAGAAAGGGCAGTTATTGATAGAGTTTGAATAAATGAGTTTAAAAGTGTAGCGTTTAAAAGTTTAAGAGCGTGATTCTGAACTTTTATCTTCGAAACAAAATATCTAAAAATGAGAAATATAACAAAAATATTAGTTGCCAATAGAGGAGAAATTGCCATTAGGGTAATGAAAACTGCTCAGAAAATGGGTATTAAAACGGTAGCGGTTTACTCTACTGCTGACAGAAATGCACCTCACGTAAAATTTGCCGATGAAGCCGTTTGGATTGGAGAATCACCCTCTAATCAATCTTATTTATTGGGAAATAAAATTATAGAAGTTGCCCAATCTTTAAACGTTGATGCCATTCACCCAGGATATGGTTTTTTGAGTGAGAATGCAGATTTTGCCGAAGAAGCAGAAAAAAACAACATCATTTTTATTGGACCAAAATCGAAAGCGATTCGGGTTATGGGCAGTAAATTAGCCGCAAAAGAAGCGGTTAAGGAATACAATATTCCGATGGTTCCTGGTTTTGACGAAGCCATTACCGATGTTGAAAAAGCCAAAATTGTGGCAAAGGAAGTTGGTTTTCCAATCCTTATAAAAGCGTCTGCAGGTGGCGGTGGAAAAGGAATGCGTGTGGTAGAAACGGAAGCTGAGTTTGAATCTCAGATGGATAGAGCTATTAGCGAAGCGATCGCTGCTTTTGGTGATGGATCTGTTTTTATCGAAAAATATGTAGGTTCTCCACGTCACATCGAAATACAAATCATGGCCGATAGTCATGGAAATATCATTTATTTATTCGAAAGAGAATGTAGTATTCAACGTCGCCACCAGAAAGTGGTAGAAGAAGCTCCGTCTTCGGTTTTAACGCCTGAATTACGTAAAAAAATGGGGGAAGCTGCTGTATTGGTGGCTAAATCTTGTGATTATTTGGGTGCTGGAACTGTCGAATTTTTATTGGATGAAAATAACAATTTCTACTTTTTAGAAATGAATACGCGTTTGCAAGTAGAACACCCTGTTTCGGAATGGATTACTGGTACCGATTTGGTCGAAATGCAAATTCGAGTGGCAAGGGGCGAAGCCCTACAAATCAAGCAAGAAGATTTGAAAATTAATGGTCATGCGATGGAATTGCGGGTCTATGCCGAAGATCCTATGAATGACTTTTTACCAAGTGTAGGCCATTTAGATGTATATCAATTACCGGTGGGCGAAGGAGTTCGTGTAGATAATGGTTTTGAGCAAGGAATGGATATTCCCATTTATTACGATCCTATGCTGGCTAAATTAATCACTTATGGAGCCACTCGTGAAGAGGCGATTCAGAAAATGATTCAAGCAATCGATGGTTATAAAGTAGAAGGTGTGCAAACGACGTTGCCTTTTGGGAAATTTGTTTTCGAACATGAAGCGTTTCGTTCCGGAAAATTTGACACCCATTTTGTGAAAAATTATTATGACGCCGCAGTTTTGAAAAATCAAATGGCTATAGAGGCCGAAATCGCTGCACTTGTAGCTTTAAAACAATATTTTGAAGATCAAAAAATAGTACGATTACCAATTCAGTAAATTATGGAATCTAAAATAACAGCATTAAACGATAAAATTGCTCAAGCCCATTTGGGTGGTGGCATAAAGCGTATTGAAAGACAACACGCCAATAAAAAACTGACAGCAAGAGAACGCATTAATTATTTGATGGATGAAGGTTCTTTTGAAGAAATTGGGATGTTGGTTACGCACCGAACTACTGATTTTGGTATGGAAAAAGAAATCTATTTTGGTGATGGCGTTATCACGGGATACGGAACTATAAATGGAAGATTGGTCTATGTTTTTGCTCAGGATTTTACGGTTTTTGGAGGGTCACTTTCTGAAACTCATGCCGAAAAAATTTGCAAAGTCATGGATATGGCTGTCAAAATGGGAGCACCAATGATAGGATTAAACGATTCTGGAGGAGCCCGTATTCAAGAAGGAGTTCGTTCTCTTGG
>CAILTC010000344.1 GCA_903837025.1 uncultured Bacteroidota bacterium
CCGGCAAAATCGGCAATGTCTCGTCTGGATAAATCAACATCGATGATTCCTTTTGATTGTCCAAATTTTCGATAAATATATAATAAGGTATCGATAACTCTTTCTCGTACATTCATCTGCGCTATTTTTCGAATATTATTTTCACTTTTATTCAATTCTTCGGCATAAAAAAGCATTAGATCAAAGGTGAATTCGGGAACGTTTTTAAGGAGATCCAGCATGTCCTCATTACTAAAATTACATAAGATAGTATCTTCCAAAGCCGAAGCACCTATGAGGCAACGGTTGCTTGTTCCAAAACCTCTAAAGCCAACAATATCGCCGTTTGTAGTCAGTCTTACAATTTGTTCTCTTCCATTAATTCCTGTTTTTACGGTTTTTACTTTTCCTTTGTAAACAAAATAAAGCCCTTGAATAGGAGCTCCTTCGATAATGAATTGTTGGGATTTTTTACAGACAAAACTGTTCTTTTTTTCGATGAAAATCTTCATTTTTTCTAAATGGAGATGCTTTTTTATAAAGCAGTTTTCATTCGAACAACTATCACAAATTGGGGTCTCTTTTTTCATATGAAGATAATATTTGTTTTTTATAGGAATATGGAATCGCCATTCTCCTTTCCTGTCTGTGATTTGGAATCATGGCGATTTCATAGTAATTAGAATTAAGCAACAATTGATGGATGCTAATGGTTGATTTTGGTTCTACTTGAAATAGTGTAGACATTCATTTTTTTTTCCATTAAGGTTTATTAAGAACAATGCGAAACTTAATTTCCTTACTATCTTAATGGTTTTAATGGTTGAAAATTTATATTCAACTATTTTGTATTTTCACACAAAACCTGGTAGAATCTTATTTTTGAACAAACTTATAAAATATTTTTCGTTTTATACGTATTAATACGTAAAAATACTTACTTTTACATTTTATAAGACACATAAGCTTTCGCAATTAATAAAGAAATCAACAATGCAAAAATCAGAAATCAAAACTACGTGTTCCTATTGCGGTGTAGGATGTGGAATTATTGTAAACAATGATTCTAAAAATGGAGTAACGGTAACTGGCGATATCAATCACCCAGTAAATAAAGGAAAGCTTTGTTCTAAAGGGATGAACCTACATTATGTTGTAAATGATACCTCCGACAGAATTTTGTATCCCGAAATGCGATGGAGCAAATCCCACCCTATGGAGCGGGTGAGTTGGGACGCTGGTCTTGATCGTGCGGCAGCTGTTTTTACCTCTATAATCAATAAATATGGGCCTGATAGCGTTGGTTTTTATATTTCAGGGCAATGTCTTACCGAGGAATATTATTTGGCAAACAAATTGGTAAAAGGATTTTTGAAAACCAATAATATCGATACCTACTCTAGGTTGTGCATGAGTTCGGCAGTGGTGGGTTATAAAAAAACATTTGGTGAGGATTCGGTGCCAATCGCTTATGATGACATCGAACTGGCAGATACTTTCTTGATTACTGGCGCGAATCCTGCTTGGTGTCATCCCATTCTTTTTCGAAGAATAGAACAACACAAGGAGAAAAATCCGAAAGTAAAAATTATTGTTATCGATCCGCGAAGAACCGATTCTGCTTTGGCAGCCGATTTGCATTTACAAATCATTCCCGGAACCGATATTGTTCTTTACCATGCCATTGCAAAAAGACTCATCGAAAAAGGATATATCGACAATGATTTTATAAAAAATCACACCGAAAATTTCAATTTATACAAAGAGCTTGTTGCATCAAGTCCGTTAGAAAAAGCATCCAAACTATGCGGAATTAGCGTGGACGAAATAAAATTAGCCGCAGATATCATCGGCAAATCCAAAGCTTTCATTTCGCTTTGGGCAATGGGTTTGAACCAAAGCGCCATTGGCGTTGACAAAAATACCGCACTTTTAAATCTTTCGTTACTCACCGGACAAATAGGAAAACCGGGTGCAGGCCCTTTTTCATTGACGGGACAACCCAACGCTATGGGCGGACGTGAAGTAGGTGGAATGGCCAATTTACTCGCGGTTCATAAAGAATTGAACAATCCCGTACACCGAAAAGAAGTGGCCGATTTCTGGGGCGTAGATTCCGTTTCGGAAAAACCAGGATTAACGGCTACCGAAATGTTCGAAGCATTAGAATCTGGAAAAATGAAAGCGATATGGATTATCTGTACCAATCCCTTGGTGAGTTTGCCCGATTCTCGAAGAGTCGAAAAAGCGCTGGCAAATGCCAAATTTGTTGTCGTTCAAGATATTTCGCATAATGCCGATACGGCCAAATTTGCCGATTTATTATTGCCGGCCGCCGGATGGTTGGAGAAAGAAGGTACCATGACCAATTCAGAAAGACGAATTTCATATTTGCCAAAAGGCATTAATGCGCCGGGAGAAGCACTTTCTGACGTTGAAATTCTGATTCGTTTTGCCAAAAAAATGAATTTTAATGGCTTCAATTTCAATACCACTGAAGACGTTTATAAGGAATATTGTCTTTTGACAAAAGGCACCCACATTGATATCTCCTTTTTAAATTACAATCGTCTCAAGAATGAGGGCACTTTTCAATGGCCCGTTCCTGATTATGGACACCCCGGAACGCCCCGTTTATTTACCGATAAAAAATTCTATACGCCTTCGCAAAAAGCGATTTTCAATATTCCGACGGTGATTGAAAATACCTCAGAGCAACCCAATGCACAATTTCCATTGATTCTTACTACGGGACGAATCCGAGATCAATGGCATACAATGACCAAAACGGGAAAAGTATCGCGATTGATGACGCACACGCCAAGTCCGATGCTGGAAATTAATCCGATTGATGCTTTTAAAATAGCCATCAACGATGGGGATATTGTGGTGGTCAGTAGCAAAAATGGGGGGGTTCGTGTAAAAGCAAAAATATCGGATGCCATCAAAGTTGGCGTGGTCTTCTTGCCCATGCACTGGGGAAAACAATTGGAAAATGATTTGAATAGAACCAATAATTTGACCAATACTCTTGTTGACCCCATTTCGAAAGAGCCCGATTTTAAGTTTACCATTGTTTCGGTTGCAAAATATGTGAAACCTTTCGAAAAAATTGCAGTGGTGGGAGCTGGAGCAGCCGCTTTTAGATTCATACAAAACTACCGTGAAATCAATACTACCGATGAAATTATTGTTTTCTCGAATGAAGAAAATCCTTTTTACAATCGCGTTTTATTACCTGAATATCTAACTGCCGAACTATCGTGGGAACAGCTTTTAAAAATAAAAGAAGATTCCTTAAAAAAGCTGAATATCACCATGAAATCGGGTGTTTCGATTGAGAATTTGAATACCAAAGAAAATACCATTCTCGATAGTCAAGGTAACCTTCATCCATTTGATTCCTTGATTTTGGCAACGGGTAGTCGTCCTTTTGTTCCTGAAAATGCACAATTAAATTTGCCAGGGCGTTTTACTATTAGAAAAAAAGACGATGCCGACCGATTAAAAAATCATTTAGACAACACAAATTTAACTCCCGAGGAGCAACACGTAGTCATTGTAGGAGGTGGTTTATTAGGATTAGAATTGGCAGCAGCTTTAAAACATAAAAAAGTAAAAATCACTATTATTCAAAGGGCTTCCCGATTAATGGAACGTCAATTGGATCGAATTTCGAGTAAATTATTGGCCGAGGAAGTACAGCTTCGGGATATATCAATCTATTTTGATAATGAAGTGAGCACCGTTTTTGAAACCGATAATCCAAACGAAATTGAAATTGCGTTGAAAAGTGGTCGAATCATCACGGCCAACGCTATTGTATATACCATTGGCACCATTCCGAATATCGAATTAGCCAAAGAATCAGGAATTGCCTGTGGTCGTGGCGTGAAAGTCAATCAATATTTGCAATCTTCTCATCCGAATATATTTGCCATTGGCGAAATAGCGGAATTCAACAATCAATTGTTCGGAATTACCTCTGCAGCCGAAGAACAAGCCGATGTTTTGGCGAACTTTATTGCGGGAGATATCAGCAGTTTTTATAAAGGTTCGGTACTGATGAATATCTTGAAATTAGAAGATATCAATTTGTGTAGTATTGGTCAGGTAGAAATTCCCGGAAACGACGATTCGTATGAAGAAATTGTTTTTGCCGATTTAGGCCAACGCTATTATAAGAAATGTATCGTCAAGAATGATTTGCTAGTAGGTGCTATTTTGATGGGCGATAAAAATGAGTTTGCCGAGTTTAAAAATTTGATTGAAAGCAAAATAGAACTCTCCGACAAAAGGAATACTTTATTAAGAGGAAGCTCGAATGCCAAACCCGTTTTAGGAAAATTGGTTTGTTCTTGTAGTCAAGTCGGCAGCGGAAATATAGAAGAAGCCATTAAAGCTGGCGTTACCAATTTTACCGAATTATGCAAAACCACAGGTGCGGGATTGGGTTGCGGAAGTTGTAAATCGGAAGTAAAGGAAATTTTATCAAAAAATAAATAATAAATAGGTAGCAGTTTGCGGGTAACAGCATGCAGGTAGCAGTTTGTACTACTACCTGAAATCTTCAATCTAGAATCTAAAATCTGAAAATCATGGAACTAACACGATTAATAGTAAAAGGGGGCGTAATTTCACCAGGTGAATTACGAGAAATTGTAAATATGGGTTTAGAACAAGGGCTTGATTCCATCTCGTTTGGTTCTCGACAAGATATTATTTTTCCTAAAGGTTTTGCGGCTATTGAAAAAGAAAAATCGGGGAAAAATCATTTTGTTTATCCTGATGAGGAAAGTGGGAATAACATTGTCACCTCTTATGTTTCGACGGATATTTTCAGTAATACACCTTGGCTTACCGGAAATAAATTTTTATATATTCTAGAACAATTCAAGGAACAACCCCAGCTAAAAGTAAATATTACCGACCCAAAACAGCAATTAGTTCCTTTGTTTACAGGGCATATCAATTTTATTGCTTCGGAACATGAAGATTATTGGTTTATGTATATACGTTTGCCAAAATGGAGTGAAATGGAATTGTATCCCGTGCTGATTTACAGTTGGAATATTGCCGAGGTTTATTACGCCATCGAAAAAATAGTGGAAGAAGAACCCCATTCGGCTGATATGATTTTTCAGTTGGTTAGTGATACTTTAGATTCTAATAATCGAACAATCGACCAACCATTAAACATTCCGTTTTATCCGTTTCCTTATTATGAAGGAATGAATAAATTGGGAATTGACCAATATTGGCTGGGTTTATATTGGAGAAATAACTTATACGATTTAGACTTTCTAAAAGAAATGTGCGATTTATGTTTTGATTGCAAAATCGGAAAAATATGTATCACCCCTTGGAAATCCTTCATCGTAAAAGGAATTCCAAAAGACCGAAAATTAGATTGGGAAAAGTTCTTGGGCAAAAAAGGAATAAACGTAAGGCATTCCTTGTTAGAACTCAATTGGCATTTGCCTGTAGCCGCCGAATGGGCTTTGAATTTAAAGACCTTTTTGGTTCGTACCCTAGATCAATACGATATTAGCACCTACGGACTCACTTTTGGATTATCCGAATACAATCGGGATGGGCATTATTTTACCTCCATTGTTGTCGAAAAAAATCAAATGCCAAAAGAATTAGAATCCATAAAAATCAGGGATACGTATAATGTTTTGTACGCTAAAAATTTCGACCCCAATACCAAAGAATACATCGTTCTTACACAAGATATCGACAAACAAGAATTGCCTTTGATCTTGATTGAATTGAGTAAAAAATATTTTGAAGAATTAGGGAATTCTATTCCAGAAATAAGCGCAACATCAATAAAAAAAGAAATAAAAGAACAGGATATTCATCAATGTACCTCCTGTTTAACGCTTTATAATTCCCAATACGGAGATTTTACGCAAGGAATCGAAAAAGGAGTTTTATTCGTAGATTTGCCCGAAGATTACCAATGTTCCTTATGCGAATCGCCAAAAAACAGTTTTATAGATTATCTCGAAAAAGTATAATTTATATATAATGTCTGCAAAGCAGACCAAAATTTTATTATATTTTTGAACCATTAAGAAATTAAG
>CAILTC010000345.1 GCA_903837025.1 uncultured Bacteroidota bacterium
ATAAATAATTCTCGAATAATCAAAGCTGGAACTAATCCTTGTGCAAAATGACCCACTTTGTCATAATTATTTCTAGATTGGTGAAAAATGTCTTTGATGTAATCGAACAATGGAACTTCTGCATACGTATAATGTCCACCGATAAATAGAATGATACTGTGAATTAGAATTAGAAAATAGGTGAAATTGGTAAACCGAAAACTTTTAAAAGTAAATGCCAAAACTAGCACTCCGATTAAAGCGGGGATAATTTCTAAAAAGCAAGTGAAGCCATCTTTTGGGTATAGGATTGACCAAAGAAGTGCTCCCATAAAAACAGCTACCATACTATAGATATTTCTCATTTTTACATAATTAGGATTCATTTTATTGGCTAAATTATGTATTTAATATTAGAATTTAACGGGTATTTAATTGTTTTTTGAGATGTTTATTAAAACAAAACAGCATCATTATATTTTTATAATGATGCTGTTTTTAGGATTAATTATCGAGTGAGGATATTTTTTATTACTCTATCGGCGCATGTTTTTTTCTATTGAAAACCCAGAAAATAATCGGAAACACTAACAAAGTCAAAATGGTTGCGGTTATCAAACCACCAATAATCACAATCGCCAATGGTTTTTGAGATTCCGAACCAATTCCGGTAGAAATCGCAGCTGGCATTAATCCGATTGACGCCATCAAAGCGGTCATAACAACAGCTCTAGTTCTAGCTTTTACTCCCATAAAAATGGATTCGTCCAAAGGTATTTTTTTCTTTAGATTATTGTGAAATTCCGAAATAAGGATAACTCCGTTTTGAATACAAATTCCAAGTAAGGCAATGAATCCAACCCCTGCGGAGATTCCGAAGTTCATTCCAGTTAAATGAAGCGCGATGATTCCACCAATAATGGCAAAAGGAACATTGGCCAAAACCAAAAGAGAATCTTTGATGTTTCCGAATAAAACGAACAATAAAACAAATATTCCAATTAAACTTATGGGCACAACCTGACCCAATCGGGCACTTGCACGCACTTGGTTTTCGAATTCACCTGTCCAACCCACGGTATAACCGGGAGGTAGTTTTAGTTTTGCCACTCGGGATTGCGCATCGGCAATGGTACTTCCTAAATCTCGATCACGAACAGAGAATTTTACGCCAATAAATCGTTTGGTATTATCTCTAAAAATAAAGGCAGGACCAGTGATTTTTTTGACTTCCGAGATTTCTTTCAACGGAATTTTGGCTCCGCTGATGGTGGGAACTTTCAATTCGCCAATGTCTTTTTCGTCCTTGCGATATTATTTGGCAAAACGAACCCGAACATCAAATTTGCGTTCTCCTTCAAATTTTTCTGTGGCCGTTTTTCCTCCAAACGCAAGTTCTAATACGGCTTGTGCATCTGTTAAAGTCACGCCATAAGCTGCCATTTTTTCTCGATCTAGAACAACACTTATTTCGGGTTGACCAATGTTTCTTAAAATTCCGACATCTTTGATACCCGGAACATTTTGAATTTTATTTAGAATGGTATTCGACAATGCATCGAGTTTTTCTAAATCGGGGCCATAAATTTTTACTGCATTTGCAGCGTTAATTCCGGCAACAGCTTCCTCCACATTATCAATAATTGGTTGGGAATAATTGTATATAATTCCTTGGTGTTTCTTCAACTTTTTGTCCATTTGATCCACCAATTCATCTTGAGTAATTTTGCGCGTCCAATCGTCTTTTGGTTTTAAATTTACTTGCATTTGCACGTAATAAAAACCACTTGGATCGGTTCCGTCATTGCTACGACCCACTTGCGAAAGAACACCGTTGACTTCAGGGAATGATTGTAGTTCTTTCCTTAAAGCTGCCGTAGTTTTTACGGTTTGCGTCAAACTGGTACTCATGGGTAATTTTGCTTCGACCCAAAGGGCACCTTCATTTAATTGGGGCAAGAATTCGGTTCCTAAAAAAGAAGCCGAGAAAAACACCACAACCAATAATCCAATAGAAGAGAAAAGGGCAGTTTTCTTACGTTTGAAAGTCCACGTAAATCCTTTGCTGACAATTCTGTCCCAGAAATCGACAAATGGATTGTGTTTTTCTTTTACGTTTTTATTCAAAAGAATATGAGATAAAACTGGCACTAAAGTAAGGGTGAAAATCAAGGCTCCAATCAAGGCAAATCCTAATGTGTATGCCAATGGCGAGAACATTTTGCCCTCTACTTTTTGGAAAGAAAAAATAGGAAGTAAAGCCGTTATAATGATCAATTTCGAAAAGAAAATTGCCTTACCCATTTCGGTTCCTGTTTTCTTAATCAGGCTTCCTTTGGCTAATTTATCGAAATTCTCCATTCCAACGGCATTGGCTTTATGGTCGAGAACAACAAATAATCCTTCGACCATGACGACCGCCCCATCTATGATAATACCAAAATCGACCGCTCCTAAGCTTAATAAATGGGCACTCATTCCCATTAATTTCAACCACAAAAAGGCGAAAAGCAAGGCTAGCGGGATCACGATCGAAACCGTAAATGTGGTACGCCAATCGGCCATGAAAAGGAAAACGATACAGGTTACTAGAATGATTCCTTCGAGTAAATTGTGCATGACGGTTTCGGTGGTGAAATTCATCAAGTTATCGCGATCGTAAAACGTTTCCATTTTTACATCTTTCGGTAAAATACCATTGTTCAATTCGTTAATTTTGGCTTTTACCAAGGCTAAAACTTCTTTGGCATTTTCGCCTTTTCGCATCACAACGATTCCTTCAACCACATCATCATTGGCATCTAATCCGGCTTGACCCACTCTGGGCATTGCACTTTCGTAAACACTTGCCAAGTTTTTGACCAAGATCGGATTTCCACCAGCATCATCTACAATTATGTTTTCAATATCAGCGGTTGACTTCAATAAACCAACTCCACGAACTACATAAGCTTGACCATTTTTTTCGATAACATCGCCACCAACATTTAGATTACTTCCGTTTACAGCATCAAAAACCTGTAAGGGGGTAATGTTGTATTTGGCTAATTTTACGGGATCAACACCCACTTCATACGTTTTTTCTTGTCCGCCAAAAGCCACTAAATCGGCAACTCCCGGAATGGCTCTTAATTGTCTGTCGATGACCCAGCTTTGCAAAGTCAATAAATCTCTGCTATCTCGGTTTTTGCTTTTCAATATGTATCTAAAAATCTCTCCCGTAGGCCCATATGGCGGCTGCACATCGGGCACAACACCTTCGGGTAAGGATACGTTTTTTAATAAATTATTGACTTGTTGGCGGGCAAAAGCATCATCGACACCGTCATCAAAAATGATTTTGATAACCGATAAACCAAACATAGTAATACTGCGAACGCTAGTCTTTTTCTGAACCGAATTCATCGAAATTTCGATAGGTGAGGTCACAAAACGCTCAATTTCTTCGGCACTACGACCGTTCCATTGGTTCACAATAATAATTTG
>CAILTC010000346.1 GCA_903837025.1 uncultured Bacteroidota bacterium
TGCAGATTTAGTGGCTCTGAATAAATTTGATAAACGTGGCGCACTTGACGCTTTGCGTGACGTAAAAAAACAATACCAACGCAACCATAATCTTTGGGACACAGATTTAGATACTTTACCCGTTTTTGGAACAATCGCTTCTCAATTCAATGATCCGGGGATGAATACTTTGTACAAAGCGATTATGGATAAAATTCACGAGAAAACAAATTCCGATTTGAAATCGACTTTTGAAATTTCTCCTGAAATGAGCCAGAAAACCTTCGTGATTCCGCCACATCGCACACGATATTTATCCGAAATCGCAGAGAACAACAGGAAGTACGATGCAACGGCATTGACTCAAGTGGAAGTAGCCCAGAAATTATACGGGATTTTTAAAACGATCGAATCGGTTGCCGGAAAAATGCCAATTATCGACAAATTTGGAATAAATACAAGCTTGTCTGGGTTTCAGACCCTGACAGGCTTAAATGAATTCTTAACCCTTTTACTCGATCAATTCGACAAAGTAAAAATGGATTTGGATCCTTATAATTGGGAAATCATCTTGACATGGAACGAAAAAACAAATAAATACAAAGCACCATTTTATACGTACAAAGTTCGAAATAAAGAAATCAAAATTGCTACTCATACAGAGTCGCTTTCGCATACTCTAATTCCGAAAATTGCTTTGCCCAAATACCAAGCTTGGGGCGATATTTTACATTGGAATTTACAAGAAAACGTACCTGGGGAATTTCCTTTTACTGCCGGATTATATCCATTTAAGCGGGAGGGCGAAGATCCATCGCGCATGTTTGCTGGCGAAGGTGGGCCGGAACGAACGAATAAACGTTTTCATTATGTGAGTGCAGGATTGCCCGCAAAACGCCTTTCGACCGCTTTTGATAGCGTGACTTTATACGGAAATGACCCTCATATTCGCCCTGATATTTACGGAAAAATTGGTAATGCAGGTGTCTCAATTTGTTGTTTGGACGATGCCAAAAAGTTGTATTCGGGTTTCGATTTGGTCGATGCAATGACTTCGGTAAGTATGACCATTAATGGGCCAGCGCCAATGATGTTGGGATTTTTTATGAATGCAGCCATCGATCAGCAATGTGAAAAATATATTATTGAAAATAAATTAGAAAACGTAGTTGCATCAAAATTAACAGAAATATATGAAAGTAAAGGGTTGAAACGTCCTCTTTATCAAGGTGCTGACTCCCCTTTTGGGGGCGGGGGGGCTGGCAATTTACCAGCAGGAAATAATGGCTTGGGTTTGATGCTTTTGGGAGTGACTGGCGATCAAGTTTTGCCTTTGGAGGTCTATAATACTATAAAAGCAAAAACACTTTCTACAGTTCGAGGAACCGTTCAAGCGGATATTCTCAAAGAGGATCAAGCGCAAAACACCTGTATTTTTTCGACCGAATTTGCGTTGCGATTGATGGGTGATGTTCAGGAATATTTCATTTCGAATAAGGTGCAAAACTTTTATTCGGTTTCTATTTCGGGCTATCATATTGCCGAAGCAGGGGCAAACCCGATTTCGCAATTGGCATTCACGCTTTCGAACGGATTTACTTATGTGGAATATTATTTGAGTCGTGGAATGAAAATCAATGATTTTGGACCCAATTTATCGTTCTTTTTCTCGAATGGTATCGATCCCGAATATGCTGTAATTGGTCGGGTGGCACGAAAAATTTGGGCGAAAGCCATGAAAAATAAATATGGCGCCGACGAAAGAGCCCAAATGTTGAAATACCATATTCAAACTTCAGGGCGATCGCTTCATGCACAAGAAATCGATTTTAATGATATTCGGACGACTTTGCAGGCTTTATATGCTATTTATGACAACTGTAATTCCTTGCATACCAATGCGTATGACGAAGCCATTACGACACCAACCGAGGAAAGTGTGCGTCGGGCGATGGCGATTCAGCTGATTATCAATAAGGAATTGGGCTTGACCAAAAATGAAAATCCAATACAAGGTTCGTTCATTATCGAAGAATTAACCGACTTGGTAGAAGAGGCGGTTTTGCTAGAATTCGACCGAATTACCGAACGTGGCGGAGTTCTTGGCGCGATGGAAACCATGTATCAAAGAAGTAAAATTCAAGAAGAAAGTCTGTATTATGAAACCTTGAAACATACGGGCGAATTCCCGATTATTGGCGTGAATACCTTCTTGAGTTCGAAAGGTTCGCCAACGATTATTCCAGCCGAAGTGATTCGTGCCACCGAAGAAGAGAAAAAATACCACATCACGATGCTGGATAAGTTGCATCAATCGAATCCCGAAAGAGTCAAACAACAAATGAATCCGCTCCGAGAAGCTGTCATAAAAAACGAAAATTTATTCGAGCATTTAATGGAAGCGACCAAGGTTTGTTCTTTGGGGCAAATCACGGCTGCTTTGTTTGAAGTTGGCGGGCAGTATAGACGGAATATGTAAGCAGAGAACCCCTTTTTGCAACGCAAAAAGGGTGTGAATCGCTTATCCCGATTTTTAGCTGGATCTCGTAGTACAAAATAGCCTAATTTTGCAACGCAAAAAGGATGTGAATCGCTTATCCCGCTTTTTAGCGATATTCTTTTAGTAAAAATAAAATATGCCTATCCGTTATTTGTACCAACTCTATATTTTATTGATAAAATTTAACTGTTTTGTCATTTGGACGAAGGAGAAATCACATAACGAGAGCAACTAATGTGATTTCTCCTTCGTCGAAATGACAAAATTTAAAAACGGAATTAGTAGCGAATAGTCATAAAATAAAAAAATAATTGTTGATTTTTTTTCTATTTTTACAACATGATTCCAAAAATAAAAACCTTCCCAACTACAAAATTCATAGGTAAAAATCTAAGTTTTACTTATGCTAATTACCGTGCTTTTGAATTATGGAGTCGTTTTATGCCTCGCCGAAAAGAAATTCAAAACACTATCGGAAAGGAGCTTTTTAATATTCAAATCAATCCAGAAGGGTTTGCTTTCGGTCCCAACGAATCTTTTGTAAAATGGGCAGCGGCGGCTGTTTCAAGTTTCGATTTAGTTCCTGATGAAATGGGTACTTTTGAAATTCAAGAAGGTTTGTACGCGGTTTTTAACTATAAAGGAGACCAAAGTAATGCAGCAGTTTTTTTTAAAGCTATTTATACGGAATGGTTGCCTAATTCCGAATTTGATTTAGACGCTAGACCACAATTTGAGATTCTTGGAGAAAAATACAAAAAAGACGACTCTAATTCAGAGGAAGAAATTTGGATTCCGATCAAGAAGCGTTTTTAATATTTTCCATCCAAATAATACCAACTTCCATTTTCGAAAATAAAGGTAGAATGTTCGTTATGAATTTGTGCTTTTAGTTCCGAATCAAGATAATAGGCTTTGAAAGTCACCGTGGTTTCGGTTGTGGCCAATACTTCAAGTTTGATCCAATGATTGCTTTTTGACCATTCTAAAATGTCGGCTTTATTGTGAAATTTCCGTTGCGATACGTGCGTGGTAGCTACTAAATAATCGGCAGCACCAGTGGCAAAAGCACTATATCGGGATCGCATCAAAGCTTCGGCAGTAGGTGCTTTTTGATGGTTTTTGAGATAAGGCGCGCAACAATTTTCGAAAGATAGGGAACTTCCACAATAACAATTAGACATGAAAAAGGATTTAATAATTAAATAATTTTATCCAATTTCAAATAACCAATATGCAAGGGATCTTCTTCGAAAAAGCGTTCTATTTTTGTGATATTTAAGGAATATTTTTCTTTGTAAGTATCGGTTAAAATATCGGCAACATTATAAATATCATCCACGTCTATTCCGTATTTATCATCGATATGCGAAGTAGCACCTTTAAAACCGCAATGTTTGTAGAAGGTAGTTGCTTTTGCATTTTTGGACGCCAATCCTAAATTTCCGGCAATAGTGAGCATTTTATAATGGTATTCCTCAAATTCATTTTCTTTGTATCCGCCAAGGTTAATGAAGAATAAATTATCTGAATCAGGATTATTATCCAAAGCTTTTTTGGCGACTATTTCTATCGAAAAATTATCGACCATCGTCACTTCGCGCCAAGCATCAATGTGAATTTGTCCTTTGGCTTCAGGCCAAAAAGCTTTCATTTCAGGAATGAGTTCTTTTAGCGATTTTCCAATTCCAAAAAAAATATCATGTTGTTCGGTATATCTGCCTTCCGGCGTACAGCCTAGCATTATCATGTACAGTTTTAGTTTTTCTTTCATTTTTCAAAGTTACATAATTTTTGTAAAAAATAACTTTGGCACAGTTCATGAATAGAGTCTATAATGTATAAATCATTAAATTTTAAAATCATGAAAAAGATAATTACACTTTTGGCTGTTGTTATGATGTTTAGTCTACAAGGATGCTCGGCGCCAACAAATAATGTTGATAATAATACAATTAGTACGGTTTTCGAAACAAAACCAGTTAGTTTTTTACCAGCTAGTTATGCAATCAAATATACGTTTCCAAGTATGCTGAATTCTTCGGATATGGTATTGGTTTATCGGTTAACAGGAATTTCAAACGGAAATGATTTATGGGAATTCTTACCGGAAACTCACTATTTTGCTGATGGAACTAGGAATTTTAGTTATAATTTTGATTTTACGAGAAATGATGTTCAAATTTATTTAGAAGGTAATAATTTGTCAACATTAGATTCGGCTTATAGTTTGAATCAGATTTTTAGAATTGTTGTTGTTCCAGGAAGTTTTGCAGTATCATTAAATACTAAAAATTATGTTGGTGTTATGGCAGCTTTAAAGTTAAATGAGAATCAAGTTCAAAAGATTAATTTCTAAGAATGATTTGGTTATAATGTAAAGAAAGGAAATCGTGAGGTTTCCTTTTTTTGTTATTTATTTAAAGAGTTGCTTATTTATTGTCTTCTGCAACTGCTTCGGGATTCATTTTTAGAGACACGATAACTCCAATAATAAGCGAAATAGCAATAAACGCTAAGGAAGCCCATTCTGGAATTTCATAGACATCATGAAGCAACATTTTTAGACCTACAAATGTTAAAATTGCGATCAAACTGTATTCTAAATAGCTGAATCTTTCGAGCATGTTAGCCAAGAAAAAATACATAGAACGCAATCCTAAAATGGCAAAAATATTAGAACTAAAGACCAAAAACGGATCAGATGTAATGGCTAAAATAGCGGGAACACTATCCATGGCAAAAACGACATCCATCACTTCGATGACAATCAACGCCACAAATAATGGAGTTGCAACTCTAATATGTCTTCTTTTTTCAAAGAAATTCTCACTATGAATATGGCCAGAAACAGGGATGATTTTTCGTAATGCTTTGTAAACAAAAGAGTTTTTTGGTTCAAATTTTTCTTCTTCCTTGCTAAACAACATTTTTATGGCGGTGTAGATCAAGAAAGCGCCGAATAAATAGGAAGTCCAAGCGAATTTATGGATGAGCAAAACACCAAAATAGATCATTAATCCTCTAAAAATGATGGCGCCAATGATTCCCCAAAACAGTACTCGATGTTGGTGTTTTCGTGGAATTTGAAATGCTCCAAAAATAATGGCGATCACAAATATGTTGTCGACACTCAATGATAATTCGATTAAATATCCGGTAAGGTATTTTATAGAAGCGGCTGCTGGTTTAAGTCCGTCTGGATTTGCAATATAATTATTGCAATACAACCAATAAATTACTCCCGAAAACAAAAAGGACATCATTACCCATATTACAGTCCATTTGCTGGCTTCTTTGGTGCTGATGATGTGTGGCGTTTTATTAAAAACACCCAAATCAAGAGCAAGGAATACTAAAATCAGGGCTAAAAAGGAGATCCAGACCATTGTGTTTGTTTCATTAAAAATTAATTCATCACAAAGATACTTCCTTGGTCTTGATATAAAAGTGTAAAGCAAAAAAAAGTGCTTTCATTTCTGAAAGCACTTTTGGAAATAAATTGTATTTAGATTTACAAAGCTGATTTTACAGTTTTGATGATTCTTGCTGCAATTTTGTATGGATCACCGTTTGAAGCTGGTCTTCTGTCTTCTAAATATCCTTTCCAACCATGTTGAACAGTATATAAAGGAA
>CAILTC010000347.1 GCA_903837025.1 uncultured Bacteroidota bacterium
AAAAAACTAAATAACTATAAATAAACTACTTATGGAAAATAAAAAATTATAATTTAAAAAAAAATCCTAATAATTAAAAAATACACATTCCAAAATAAAAGTATCTTATTAAAAACCTATGAAGAGAAAACGAAACATAACATTTTGTTAAAATAAAAATGCAGACCTATAAGCCGGGTTCTGTCCACGCCGGAGCGTGGCCTTATCATTTATCTAGGCATGCAATTGCTCACATGCTCCATCTTTCTACCCTTCGACAACGGACGAGAACCCTTAAATGCCGATATACTTGAAATTTCACCGCATAGAGTTTACCTGGTTTCACTACAGCATTACCTGTACATACTTTCTGTTGCACTTGTCCTAATCCCGATAAATCGGAACCGACGGGCGTTACCCGCTATGCTTCTCTGTGGTGTCCGGACTTTCCTCCACATTAAATCATGGCGATAAGGCGGTCTGCGGCGCAAAAATAGGGATTTTAGATTTAAGATTGCAGATTTTTTTTAGAAGCTATTTCCTGCTTTCGCCTTTATCTCCTTCCGCTCCGCTACATCAGGATATCAGCTCTATCAGGGCTAGGGAATTTCGTTATTAACAACGTTTGATAAATATATAGAATCTTTCAATCCTTAAATTTTTCAATCTTTGAATTAAAAACTATATTTGCTTTCGAATAAAAATCACATGGAACAATTTGTAGTATCGGCTCGTAAATATCGTCCTCAAACATTTAATGATGTTGTAGGGCAAAAAGCCATTACTAATACTTTATTGCACGCCATAGAAAGCAACCACCTTGCTTCTGCCCTATTATTTACAGGTCCTCGTGGTGTCGGAAAAACAACTTGCGCCAGGATTCTTGCCAGAAAAATAAATCAGCCCGGTTATGATGACCCGAACGAAGATTTTGCTTTCAATGTTTTCGAATTGGATGCTGCATCCAACAATTCTGTTGATGATATTAGGAGTTTGATTGACCAAGTTCGAATTCCGCCACAAACCGGAAAATACAAGGTTTATATTATTGATGAGGTGCACATGTTGTCATCGGCAGCTTTTAATGCTTTCTTGAAAACACTAGAAGAACCGCCAAAACATGCCATTTTTATATTGGCTACGACCGAAAAACATAAAATTATTCCAACGATACTTTCTCGTTGCCAGATATTCGATTTCAAAAGAATTACCGTAAAAGATGCCAAAGAACATCTTGCCGAAGTGGCTGCCAGTCAAGGCGTAATTTGCGAAGATGATGCTTTGCATATTATTGCACAAAAAGCGGATGGCGCCATGCGCGATGCTTTGTCTATTTTTGACCGAGTAGTTTCGTATTGTGGCACTAATTTGACCCGTCAGGCTGTTACCGAAAACCTGAATGTGCTGGATTATGAAACCTATATCACGGTAACCGACTTAATTTTAGAAAATAAAATTCCGGAATTGCTAATCGCTTTTAATAGTATTCTTGCCAAAGGATTTGATGCGCATCATTTTGTATCAGGTTTAGCAACTCATTTTAGGGATTTATTGGTTTCAAAAACACCATCTACTTTATCCTTATTAGAAGTTGGAGAACAAGCCCAAAAATTATACGGAATTCAATCCCAAAAAGCATCTCAGGATTTCCTTTTGAAAGGAATCGAAATTGCCAATGATTGCGATTTGAAATACAAAGTGAGTCAAAACCAGCGATTACTTGTTGAACTTTGCTTGATGCAATTAGCCTCCATCACCTTTGATGGAGAAAAAAAAAAGTTGAGCAATTTATAATTCCACCTACTTATTTTAGAAAATCGGATTATTCGATTGTAGAAAAAGTCAATGGCAATGAAAAAAGTCAAATTGAAAGCGCTACTGTAAAATCAATAGTTGAATTAGAAAATACCACACCTAATAATCCTGTTACAACCCCACCAGAGAGCTATGCTCGAACTGGCGAAGCAAACCCAAAACCCATAAGTCAAGACCTTCCTGGAGAACCCAAATTCTCAGCTTTGTCAATTTCGAGTATTCGTGCAAAAAGAGAGTTGCTAGAAAACAGCAAAGGAATTATAAAAGAATCTGTTCATCTCCCTACAGAAGCATTTACCGAAACCGAAATGTTGTTGCAATGGAGCAAATATGCGCAACGATTGAGTGACAAGGGACATAAAATCATGGAATCGCTTTTGTTGATAAACGATCCTAAATTAAAAGGCGCAACGATCATTCACGAATTGCCAAATGATGGTTCTAAAATTGATTTTGAAACAGAAAAATATGAACTTTTAGGCTATTTAAGAGGTAAACTTCACAATCACGATATTATGATCGAAGTCATCGTAAATGAGCAAGTTGAGAATAAATTTGCCTTTACGGCTTTGGACAAATACAATAGATTAAACGAATTAAACCCAAATCTAGAGTTGTTAAAAAAGACTTTTGATTTAGATATTTAAGTTTTATTATTAAATCTTCCCATAAAACATTGCTTTCACAATACCATCCGAAAGTCCTATTTTTGGTACATAAATATTTCGAGCACCACTCCATTTCATGGCATTAAGAAAAATTTGTGTTGCTGGAATAATTACATCGGCACGATCTGGATTCAAACCTAATTCAGAAATTCTTTGGTCATAAGTAAGAGAGCTCAACAATGAATATTGAGAATTCAAATAGATAAATGACAAGGGTTTATCTTGTATTTTCCCCGACATTTTGAATAATTTATTGATATTTCCTCCGGAACCGATAAGCGTTACTTCATCATATTCTTGAGTATTTAGCTTAATCCAATTTTCCATTTCTTGCCATAAAATTTCACTAACCATTCCGTTTAACAAACGCACCGTTCCAGCTTTATATGATTTTGAAATGATAATTTTTCCGTTAGAAAAAAGAGAGAATTCGGTACTTCCACCACCAACATCTACATAAAGATAGGTTTTATCCGATTTTAAAAGATGATGCAAATCCGTTGAGGCGATAATCGCTGCTTCTTTTTTACCATCAATAATTTCGATATTGATATTGGCGTGTTCTTTAATAATTTCGACTACTTCTTTGCCGTTATAAGCTTCACGCATCGCCGAAGTTGCAAAAGCCATATATTTTTCGACTTTATGCACTTTCATCAAAAGACTGAATGCTTTCATGGCATCGGTCATTCGTTCGATATTTTCTGGAGAAATTTCCCCCACAGTAAAAGAATCTTGCCCCAAACGGATTGGTACACGAACTAAGGCATTTTTATTAAACTGAGGTTCTTTATCATCTTGCTCGACAATATTAGTAATCAATAAACGCATGGCATTGGAACCTATATCTATCGCCGCATATTTTTTTATTGTAATCATATTCTGTTAGTTTATTTGACTTGTAATTGCCAATTTATACGTTTTTGTAATCGATTTTACGATTAAATAAATAACGATTAAGCAATTTCGTCAAATTCTTCTGCTTTATTTTGGTAATATTTATAGGCTTCTAATTGTGCTCTAAAAATAGGTTCTTGATTTCTAGCTTTATACTGGTTGTCTAATTTTTCCGAATGTAATCTAGCTTTTACATTTCCTTTCCATCCCAAGTTAAAATTATCAATCAATTCATTTTTTATATCTTGATCATATATTGGGCAAGTAACTTCTACTCTTCCGTCAAGATTTCGGGTCATGAAATCGGCAGATGAAATATAAACTTCAGGATTCCCAGCATTACTAAAAATATAGATTCTTGAATGTTCTAAATAATTATCAACAATACTTATGGCTTCAATATTTTCGCTCATCCCAACGACTCCTGGTATTAAGGAACATATACCTCTTACTTCGAGTTGTATTTTTACTCCGGCATTACTGGCGTCATATAGCTTATCTATCATATCAAAATCAGATAAACTATTCATTTTTAATTTTATGTATGCTTCTTTACCTTCTAATGAATTGGTGATTTCACGATCGATTAATTTATAAAAACGAGATCGAGTATAATGAGGTGAAACAATGAGGTGTTTGTATCTGTATATTCGATAATTGATTTCAAAAAATTCGAAAATTTTAGAAATATCTTTTAGAATTTTTTGATGACTTGTAAAAAGAGTAACATCGGTATAAACTTTTGCCGTAACTTCATTAAAATTTCCTGTCGAAATAAAGCCATAACGCTTTGTTTTCCCTTTTTCCATTCTTTCGATAACGCAGACTTTACTGTGTACTTTGAGTCCTTTTATTCCAAAAATAAGTTCAATTCCTTCAGTTTGCATTTGTTCTGCATACGAGATATTTGAAGCTTCATCAAAACGCGCTTGCAATTCGATTTGAACAACAACTTTTTTTCCGTTTTTGGCAGCGTTAATTAGCGAGCTAATAATTTGAGAATTTTTGGCCAAGCGGTATAAGGTAATTTTGATAGAAGTCACCTTTGGATCTAGAGCCGCTTCACGTAAAAACTTGGTGAGATAGGAAAAAGATTGGTAAGGTGCATTGAGCAAATAATCTTTCTTACTTATTTTTTCTAATATACTTCCTTCTAGATTTAGTCCCATAACAGGTAAAGGAACATTTGTTTTATATAACAAATCGAATCTTCCTAGGTCTGGAAAA